>JACPCX010000229.1:0-1204 GCA_016184305.1 Candidatus Rokuibacteriota bacterium
GGCCGATGACGCGGCCGTGAAGGAGGTCTATACCGGCGCCCACGGAGCGGCGCGAGCGCTCCGGCAGGGCACGGTGGTGCTCGAGACGAGCACGATCGCTCCTCAGACCATCCACGACATCCGACCCGCGATCGAGGAGCGCGGAGCGGCGCTGCTCGACGCGCCTGTCTCCGGGAGCGTGTCGTTCGTCGAGAAGGGGCAGCTCACGGCCATGGTCGGCGGCGACCCCGTGGCGCTCCAGCGGGCGCGGCCGGTGCTGGACGCGCTCTCCTCGAAGCTCTTCCACGTGGGCGACCTCGGCGCTGGCGCCACGATGAAGCTCGCCGTGAACGCGCTCGTGCACGGGATCAACGTGGCGCTGTCGGAGGCGCTCGTGCTGGCGGAGAAGGCCGGGGTGACGCGCAGCACGGCCTACGATGTGTTCTCGGCCGGCGCCGGCGCGGCGCCCTTCGTGCTCTACAAGCGCGCCGCCTTCGAGCATCCCGAGGAGACGCCGGTCGCGTTCAGCCTCGATCTCGGGGCCAAGGACCTGGATCTGATCCTCGGGCTCGCGGCGCGGGTGACGGCAAGGATGGACCAGGCGGTCGTGAACCGGGCGACGCAGAGGGCCGCGATCGCCGCCGGGCTCGGCAGCCGGGACATCAGCGCCATCGCGACGTTCCTGCGAAGCCGCAGTCCCTCTGCCTCAGAACCCTGACGCATGCCGGGCATCGACGCGAACGTCGTCAGCGGTCCCGTGATCCCGGCGCCCACCGACTGAGTCCCAGCGCGCGTTCGAACAGGAGGCGACCATGGAGAAGTATCGGCACTACATCGACGGTGAGTTCGTCGAGCCGTCGTCGGGGATGTACTTCGAGTCCTTCGACCCCTACCTCGGCGAGCCCTGGGCGCTCGTCGCGCGGGGCGACGCCGCGGACGTCGATCGCGCCGTCGGGGCGGCGCACCGGGCGTTCACGGGCGGCGCGTGGCCCGGGCTGAATGCCAGCCAGCGCGGGGCCCTGCTCCGCCGGCTCGGCGATCTGGTCGCCCGCGAGGCGAAGCGGCTGGCGGAGATCGAGGTGCGCGACAACGGCAAGCTGATCGCCGAGATGGCCGCGCAGCTCAACTACGTGCCCAACTGGTACTACTACTTCGGCGGCCTCGCGGACAAGATCGAAGGCGCCGTCATCCCCATCGACAAGAAGGGCTACTTCAACTTCACCCG
>JACPCX010000226.1:0-1662 GCA_016184305.1 Candidatus Rokuibacteriota bacterium
AGGATTCAGCGGACCGGGCGCTCGCGGTGCTCGCACCTCGGCCGCTGATCCTGGGCGTTGGGCCGACAACGGACACGATTCTGGTGAGCCACAGGAGTAGCATCGATCGGAGGGAGTTTGACCTATGCGCACCTTCAACATCGTCGTCGAGCGAGACCCGGACACCGGGCTGTACGTGGGCTACGTGCCAGGCTGGCCCGCTGCCCACAGTCAGGGGGAGGGCCTCGACGAACTGCGGCAGAATCTTCAAGAAGTCGTGGAGATGCTCCTCGAAGATGGCGAGCCGAAACTCGAGTCTGAATTTGTTGGTATCCAGACGATCCAGGTGGCGTAACGGTGGAGTCGATTCCGGTCCTCCCCCGAGAGCCCGGGCCTGATACCCCAGCACCCGCCCGCCGCGACGGGGCAGGGGAGCGAGGGCGAGCGTGGAACGCCGCGAGAGCCTTTGGCCCGGAGCCATCCTGCTCCGCTGCGGGGCCGTGGGCACGGGGCGCGCGGAGGGGTGGGGTCCCGAGGCCGCGGTGGGGTCCCGGCGAGTGTCATGGAGGGCGTCCAAGGGGCGAGCGGAGGGGCGGGGCGACGTGATCGCCGCGGGGACGGGTGGGGGGCGGCGTCTAGACTATTTCTCTGGGGCGTTCGGCCGTGAGGCCCGCGCGGATCAGCGCGACACGGCGCGGGCGGGGGCGGACCAGGGCCCGCGGGCGCCGGAGGCAGCGCGCGGCGCACCCGCGCGCTGTCGCGCGTCTCCCGGAGCGATTTCAGCGCCGCCGCCTGCTCGGCCTCGAAGCCCTCGGCGTGGCGGTGCAGGGCGAATGAGGGTGGCGGCGCCTCCTCGACGAATCGGTTGACGCCGACCACGACCTCCGTGCCGGCCTCGACGCGCTGCTGGTACGCCCAGGCCGCCTCGGCGATCTGCGCATGCACCCAGCCCGAGTCGATCGCTCGCACCATGCCTCCCTCGCGCTCGATCTGTCCCATCAGCGCGGTGGCGCGGGCCTCGATCTCGCCGGTGAGCGACTCCACGTAGTAGGACCCGGCCAGGGGATCGACCGTCTCGGTGACGCCGGCCTCGTAGGCCAGCACCTGCTGGGTGCGGAGCGCGAGGCTGACGGACTTCTCGGTGGGCAAGGCGAGGGCCTCGTCGTAGGCGGCCGTGTGGAGCGACTGGACGCCTCCGAGGATCGCCGCCAGCGAGTTGAGGGTGACCCGGACGATGTTGTTCTCGGGCTGCTGCGCCGTCAGCTGGCTCGCGCCGGAGCCGGCGCCGGTGCGGAACTTCCAGCTATCCGGCTTGCGGGCGCCGAAGCGCTCCCGCATCAGCCGGGCCCACAGGCGGCGCATGGCCCGGAACTTCGCGGCCTCGCGGAAGATGTCGGTGCCGGCCGTGAAGTTGAACGCGAACCGCGGCGCGAAGTTGTCGACGGCGAGGCCCCGGTCCACGGCGGCCTGCACATAGGTGCAGGCGTCGGCCAGCGCGAAGGCCACCTCCTGCACGAGGGTGGAGCCGGCTTCACGCATGTGATACCCGCACACGTTGATGAAGTTCCAGCGAGGCAGCGCGCCGGCGCAGTACTCGATGATGTCCGTGACGAGCCGCAGCGACGGCGCCGGCGGGAAGATGTACGTGCCGCGCGCGATGAACTCCTTGAGAATGTCGTTCTG
>JACPCX010000164.1:0-9683 GCA_016184305.1 Candidatus Rokuibacteriota bacterium
CGAGAGAGCGGGAAGATGCCGGGCCACAGGCTCGCGGGATCGGCCAGGCTCACGCGCACGGCGGGTTCTCTGCGGCGCGACGGAGCGGGGAGCTGCGGCACCGCTTCGCCCAGCGCGTATTGCTCGCCCGACAGCCCCTCGACGAAGTAGCCGCGCTCGACCTCGCCGGCGTACTCGAGTCGCGTGAGCGCCTGTCTGACGGCGCTCCACTCCGTTCCGGCAAGCTCGCGTGCCACGACGCCGAAGCGCTCGAGCAGCAGGCGAGCCCGCTTCTCGGCGCGCTGCTCGGGGGCGAGCGTGGGCGCCTCGCTCCGGAGCGCCGACCAGCGCCCGAGGATCGGGCCCGTCCGCGAGAGCCGCTGGCGCGCTCGCCGTGCCGCCTCCCGCCTGCCGGGCCAGCCGGAGGGCCGCCGGATCGGCTGCGCCTCGGCCCTGGCGTGGGCCCGGGCCCGGCGGATCGGCTCGAAGGCGTCGGGGGTGCAGAGCCCTTTCCAGAAGAGCGACCAGAGGATGCGCATGACCTCGTGCTCGGCGAGCCCGGTGCCGCGCAGGAGATCCCGGACGAAGGAGGCGCCCGCGAGCTCCAGGTGGCGCAGCACGTTCTTCGACGCGGCATCCAGGTCGGCCTCCGCGTCCGCGGCCGGCCTGAGCCATCCGAGATCCTCGCTGAGCGCCACTCCCACCCGTCCCGGTGCTCCCGGAGCGAACGGGGTCCAGATCACCTGGCCCGAGAGCCCAAGGGCGTCGAGATCGCGGAGCTCGTAGCGATCGAGCCGCGCCGGGAGCAGCTCCTGCTCCCAGAAGCGCAGCGGAAAGTCCTCGCCCTCGAGCTGCCCCAGCACGCGCAAGAGCCCGCCGGAGCCTGCGAGGCGTCGCTCCGGATGGACATGCTGCCACCGCAGGAGGAAGGCGCAGAACTCCTCGGACGAGGCCACCTCCGTCGCGCGCCGTCTCGCCACTGCCGCCCGCTGGCCCAGCTGATCGTGCACGGCGATGTGGCAGTACTCGATGCCCGGAGCGCCGGGAAGGAAGCGCCCTGCCGCGATGACTCCCTCGGCCAGGAGGGCGTCGAGCGCCGATTGAAGCCCCTCGCCGCTCACCCCGTACCGGGCGGCGATCCACGCCGCCGTCACCGGCGCTCGGTGTCTCAGGCAGCGCCTCAAGATCTCCTTGAGCCCACCCGTCTCAAGTGACTGCCAGAGCAGGACTTCTGAGGCGTCGATCCACGCCGTCCGTCCGCCGGAGAAACGGATGGGAGCGATGCGTCCCTCGTCGCGGAGCGCCATGATGAGCCCTGCCGGGTCGCCCGTGACCCGCTCCGCGACCTCGGCCTCGTCCAGGTCGCCGAGCCTCTCCAGCAGGGCGGCCAGCTCATTGGCGTCCCGCGCCCGCCGCGCCAGCGTCGTGTGCTGCAGCTCCGCCTCCACCTGCGCCACCAGCGCGGGATCATAGGGCCCGATGGGCGCGGCGAGCCCCTTCAGCATGGGGATCGCGTCGCTCCGGCGCTCCTCGGCGTGGCCGGCGTCGAGAGACGCCCAGTCCCAGGCCAGGAGCAGGGGGTAGAGGAACGGAGAAGGCAAGGCCGAGTGGACGGATGAGCAGGCCAGCTCGCCGTCCTGCAGGCGCGCGAGCAGCCCCTCGAGCCGGGGCACGTCCAATGCGTCGCGACAGCACTCCCTGAGGGTTTCGGCGACCAGGGGAAAGTCCGGGCGACCGCCCACCGCTTCGAGGAGGGCGTCGGCCTTGAGCCGCTGCAGCCACGCGGGGATTCGCTGGCCGTTCCTCATGCGCGCGATGAAGAGCGCGCGCACCGCCGCATGGCGGAAGCGGGTCGTGAAGAGCGGGGCGCCCACGAGGCCGCGGGCGACGAGGGCCTCGGCGTCGCCGGGATCCACGAGGGCGAGCAGGCGGTCGGGAGCGGGCGGGGTTTGCCCCGGCGCGAACGACAGCAGGATCGCGTCGTCGGTGTGACTGGCCTCGGCGATGATGCCGAGCCGCCGCCGCAGCGCTTCCTTGAGGGCGAGGCCCCAGGCGCCGTTCACGCGCATGCCGAACACCGAATGGATGGCCAGGTGGCGGCCGCCCAGCTCGTCAGGCAGGGACTCCACCACGATGCGCTCGTCGTCGGGGATCTCGCCGAGGACATCCCGGCACTTCCTGAGCCAGGCGGAGAGCGCCGCCGCCGCGCGAAACTCCAGCCCGCAACTCTCGCGCGCCCAGCCCTCGAAGTTCCCATCGTCCAGACGCTCGGTCGCCTCCCGCCTCAGCCGTCCGCAGAGCCGGCCAAGCTCCCAGCTTCGCGAGGGGTGCTCGCCCTTCCAGAAGGGGATCGTGGGAGACATGCCGAGGGCGTCCTCCACGAGGACGCGGTCGGGCTTGGTCTTGACCAGGCGCCACGGGCGGGAGCCCAGGAGGAAGACGTCGCCCGGCAGGCTCTCGCTGACGAACTCCTCGTCGAGGGTGCCGAGCTTGACGTCGGTATCGGCCAGGTAGACGTCGAAGAGCCCCGCGTCCGGGATGGTGCCGCCGGAGGTCAGCGCCAGGAGCCGGCTGCCGCGCCGCGGGTGGAGTCGGCCGTTGATCCGGTCCCAGAGGATCCGCGGCGCCATGCCCTTCACCTCGGCCGGAAGCGGCTCGGCCAGCGACCGCACCACCGCCAGGAAGTCCTCGCGCTCGAGGGAGGCATAGGGCGTCGCCCGGCACACGAGGGCGTGCAGGTCCTCGACGCGCCACGGCTCGACGGCCACGCAGGCCACGATCTGCTGCGCCAGGACATCGAGCGGCGCCTCGAGCAGCGTGAGCCGATCCAGCTCCTGCTCGCGGATGGCGCGGACCACCGCCGCCGCCTCGACGAGCTCGTCGCCCTTGGTGACCAGGATGCGGCCCTTGGAGGTGCGCGACAGGGCATGCCCCGCGCGCCCGATGCGTTGCAGCGCGGCGGCGATGTTGCGGGGCGACTGCAGCTGGACGACGAGATCGATGGCGCCCACGTCGATCCCGAGCTCCAGCGAGGAGGTGGCGACCAGCGCCCGGATCTCCCCCCGCTTGAGCCGGTCCTCGGCCTCGAGCCGCGCCCGGCGCGACAGCGAGCCGTGATGGGCCGCCACCTGGCCCTCGGGCAGCCGCTCGTTGAGATTGCGCGCGAGCCGCTCGGCCATCCTGCGGCTCGGCGTGAAGATGAGCGTCGTCCGGTGGCTCTCGATCCAGCCCTGAAGCTCCTGCAGCGCCGAGTCCCATACGGTGTCGGAGACCGTCGTGAGGAAGTCCGTGACGGGCGCCACGACTTCCAGATCGAGGCTCCGATCGAAACCGGCGTCCACGATGCGGCAGGGCCGGCCCGTGCCCGCGAGGAACGCGGCCGCCACCTCAGGGGGGTAGACCGTGGCCGAGCAGCCGATGCGCTGTATCGGTGCGCCGGCGAGGGCGTCCAGGCGCTCCAGCGTGATGGCCAGGTGCGCGCCGCGCTTGCTGCCCGCCAGCGCGTGGACCTCGTCCACGATCACGGTTCTGACGTGTCCGAGCGCGGGGCGGAACTTCTCGGACGTGAGCAGGAGGTAGAGCGACTCGGGCGTGGTGATCAGGATATGGGGGGGCCGGCGCACCATGGCCTGGCGCACATGCGCCAGGGTGTCGCCCGTCCGCACCGCCACGCGGATCTCGGGCAGCGGCTCGCCGGCCGCGGCCGCCTTGTCCCTGATGCCCTGAAGGGGCGCGCGCAGGTTCTTCTCGATGTCGTTGTTGAGCGCCTTGAGCGGGGAGACGTAGACGAGGTGGACGCGGTCGTCGAGCTGGCGCTCGCGGGCCGCGCGACAGAGGGCGTCGATGCCCCACAGGAACGCGGCGAGCGTCTTGCCCGAGCCCGTGGGCGCGATGATCAGCGTGTGCTGGCCGGCCGCGATGTGCGGCCACCCTTCCGCCTGCGGGCGCGTCGGCTCGCCGAAGGCCTCGGTGAACCAGTCGCGGACGGCGGGGAGGAAGAGATCGAGGGGGGACGCCATGGGGCAAGGCTACCCTCGTGCCCTCGGCGTCGCAACCGGCGGCAGGCGAGCGCACGAAACGGGCGGGGGAGGCCGCCGTCACTCGGGGCGGGCGGACCGGGAGCGGAGCTCGAAGCGTCGGATCTTGCCGGTCTCGGTGCGGGGGAGCCGCTCCGCGAACTCGACCAGGCGCGGGTACTTGTAGGGGGCCAGCTCTCGCTTGCAATGCTCCTGCAGCTCGGTGGCCAGGGCGTCCGAGGGGGTGCGCCCGGGCTTGAGGACCACGAAGGCCTTGACGATGAAGCCGCGCGTGGCGTCGGGGGCCGCCACCACCGCGGACTCGGCCACGGCGGCGTGCTCGTCCAGCACATGCTCCACCTCGGGCCCCGGGATCTTGTAGCCCCCGGAGACGATCATGTCGTCTGAGCGGCACTGGTAGGTGAGGGAGCCGTCGGCATCGCGCACGTAGACGTCGCCCGTCACGTTGAAGCCTCCGAAGCGCACGTACTCCGCCTGGCGGTCCGGCTTGCGCCAGTACTTGCAGCCCGTGGGGCCCTTGATGGCGATGAGGCCCGACTGGCCGGCCGGCATGTCCCGCCCGTCATCATCCACGACGCGGCACTCGTAGCCGGGCACGGGGAGGCCCGTGGCGCCGGGCCGCACGCGCCCGGCCACCGAGGAGACGAAGATGTGGAACATCTCCGTGGAGCCGATCCCGTCCAGCAGCTCGATGCCGGTGGTGCCGATCCACTCGAGGTAGGTGCCGCGCGGTGTCGGCCGCGTCGAAGCGCTCGGGCTGCCCGTCCATGAGGGAGCCGAGCGCGATGTCGCTGCCGGTGGCCTCGCCGGCGACGATCAGCTTCGTGAGATGCGGGACCTGGCTCTGCGCCCGCTCGAGCTCCTCGCGAAGCCCGCCCCAGACCACCGCGGCCGTGGTGCCCGCGTCGCCCGCGATGGCGGCGAGCTCCCGCGCCCGGAGCATGGGCATGGTGGACACGGTCACGATGCCGACCTTCTGGCAGGCGAGCCAGGTCAGGATGAACTCCGGGACATTGGGCATTCGCAGCAGGACGCGGTCGCCGCGGTCGAGGCCCTGGGCCCTGAGGCCGTGGGCCAGGCGATTGACCTGTTTCTGCAGCTCGGCGTAGGTGATCACGCGGTCGCCGGCGACGATGGCCGATCGGCCTGCGCGTCCGCCGTCGGCGTTGGCGTCCAGCAGCTCGCGGGCCACGTTGAGCCGCGCCGGATACTGGAGCTCCGGCAGGGTGAAGACCTGTTCCGGGCGCAGGCCCGGGGCCGGGAGCCCGTCGGCGATGGCGACGACGTCCGACATGGGCGTTACCCGAACGGATCCCAGATGCTCACGCGCCTGGGCTCGATCCGGTAGATGCGCCTCACCTCGCCGGGGAAGCGCCAGGCGTCCGGATACCGGTCGCGGTTCAGGTAGCGCCGGGCCATCCGGTGCAGGTGCTCCTCGGCCCCTACTTCCGTGATCTCCACGACGGAGCCACGGACATGGACGTAGCGGTTCGGATTGTCCGGGTCCGGGATCTCGATGGCGACGTGGCGGCGCTTCGCCATGTTGAGGTCTTTCTGCCGTCCGGCGGCGGAGTTCACGAGGATGTGACGGCCGTCGTAGTCCACCCAGACCGGCGTCACGTGCGGCGTTCCGTCAGGCATGAGCGTGGCCAGATGGGCGAAGGTGGCCTTGTCGAAGAGATCCAGGAACTCGGCCGGGATCGGTCCCGGGGCCGGCGGCTGCTGTCGTCGCCACTGGTCGTAGCGGGCGACGAACTCGGGGGCCTGGGCCTGGAGCCGCGCGTAGCCCACGCGGCGGCTCCGAGTCATGAGCTTGTAGGTGAAGGGGACAGGCTCGAGCGCGAGATGCAGCTCCACGTTCTCGAGCCAGGTGAGGCTCTGTGTGGCCGCCTGCTGGAAGCCGTCCACGACGGGCTTGCGCGCGTGCTCGAAGGCCGGGAGCGCCTCGGCGACATCCGGGTGGCCCGCGAAGGCGCCGGCCAGCGCGATGGCGTCCTCCAGCGCGAGCTTGGTCCCCGAGCCGATGGAGAAGTGCGCCGTGTGCGCCGCGTCGCCCAGCAGGACCACGTTCCGGTGGTGCCAGCGGCGACACCGGATCAGGGGGAAGTTGATCCAGCGGACGAAGCTGTTCGACAGCAGCGGCTGGCCGCCCAGATCAGCCGCGAATACCTGGGCCAGGTAGCGACAGGTCTCGTCGTCGGACATGCCCTCGAATCCGGCCTGGGTCCAGGTGGCCGGCGGGCACTCGACGATGAACGTGCTGGTCGTGGGGCTGAAGCGGTAGGCGTGGGCGATGAAGAGGCCGGCCGCGCTCTCGCGGAAGATCATGGAGAGGCTGTCGAAGGACCGGGGCGTCCCGAGCCAGACGTACCGGTTCTGGCGGATCTCCACCGAGGGGAGGAAGAATCCCGCGTGGGTCTGGCGCACGAGGCTGTTCGCGCCGTCGGCGCCCACCAGGAGGTCGGCGTCGCCCAGATCGGCCAGGCCGGCGATGGGCGTGCGGAAGCGCAGGTCCACGCCGAGGCCGAGGCAGCGCTTCTGGAGAATGTTCAGGAAGGCGAGCCGGGCGATGCCCGAGAAGCCGTTGCCCTGGACCGAGACGCGCTCGCCCCGGTGGACGGTGTCCACGCTGTCCCAGGTCTCGGACGCCCGGGTGATGGCGGTGTAGCTTTCCTCGTCCCTGTCCTTGAGGAACGCGAGCGTGCGATCCGAGAAGACGATGCCCCAGCCGAACGTGTCCTCGGGGCCGTCGCGCTCGACGATGGTGATGCGGTGCCTCGGGTCCTGCTTCTTGAGCAGGATGGCGAGGTAGAGTCCTGCGGGGCCGCCGCCGAGAATCGTGACGTTCATGGCGGTCCCACGCGCCTCAGTCGAGGATCGCCACGCCCTCGATCTCGAGAAGGCAGCCCTGATCCTCGTCGTAGAGTCCCTTGACTTCCACGAGGGTCATGGCCGGATAGTGCTTGCCGAAGTACTCGCGGTAAACCGCGCCGATCTCCTTGCCGTGCGCCTGGTAGTCCGCCTTGTCGAGGACGAAGATATTGAGCTTCACGATGTCGTTCATCTGACCGGCCCGGCTCTGCAGCACCGCCCTCAGGTTCTCGCAGATCTGGCGGAACTGGGCGACGATGTTCCCCTTGCCGACGACCTTGCTGTCCTTGTCGAAGGCCACCTGGCCCGCGAGGTAGAGGATTTTCCCGCCCTGGACCTCCCAGGCGTGGGAGTAGCCGACGGCCTTCGCGAGGGTGGGCGGGTTCACGGCGGTCATGATCTTTGCCATGTCGAGTCTCCTTGACCTGGCGTGGGCACCCGGGCTTCGCCCGCCCACGCCCGCCGGAATCTCAGTTGCGGTTCTTCACTCGCGCTCTGCCAGTCCCGGTCAACCGATCTGAGTCGCTGTCACCAGCCGGTCGCGGCCACGATTCTACTACGCCGGGCGGCCCCGGATGCGGCCGGGGCCCGGGCGCGCTGCGCTATACTACCCGCGCTCCATGCCACGCGCCTTCGAGAGAGCCACGCTCGCCGATGCCGTCGGACGTCTCCGTCCCGGCATGCGGGTCCTCATTCCCCCTGGCTGCGCCGATCCCACGGCGCTCCTCGGCGAGATCATGGCGCAGGCCGATCGCCTCGCCCCGCTCACGCTCATGGGCGGGCTCCGCGTGGACGACTACCCGTTCGCGGCACCGGGTTACGCTGGCAAGCTCCGCTTCGTCACCTGGCAGATGTCGCCGAGGCTCGCCGCCGCCGAGGCGCGGGGGGATGTGGAGTTCGTCGGGATCCGCTACTTCGACACGGTGAGCCTGTTCGCGGCCGGCGGGGCATGGGCGCCGGACGCGGTGATCGTCCATGTGTCCCCGCCGGATCGCGCGGGGTACCTCTCGCTCGGTCTCTCGGTGAGCTACATGCTGCCGGCTGCTCGGCGGGCGCCACTCGTCATCGCCCAGGTCAACCCGCGCATGCCGCGCACGCTCGGCAACGCCTTCCTCCACCGCTCGCAGATCGACTGCTGGGCCGAGGCCGACCACCCGCTGCAGGAGTACCCGCCGACCCCGGTCGGCGAGGTGGAGCGGCGCATCGCCGCCCATGTGGCCGACCTCGTGCCCGACGGCGCCACGGTCCAGGTGGGCATCGGCTCCATCCCGCAGGCGGTCATGGAGGCGCTCGGGGGCAAGCGGGACCTCGGGGTCCACTCCCTCCTGGTGGACCACATGCTGCCGCTCCTCGAGGCCGGCGTCATCAACAACTCGCGCAAGCGGCTGCACCCGGGGCGGATGGACGTCGGCGAGATCATGGGCACCGCCCGGCTCTTCGCCTGGTGCCACGAGAACCGCGCGCTGAACATGGAGCCCTCCGACCTGGTCCACGACCCCGAGGTGGTGGGCATGCTGGGCGACTTCGTCTCCATCAACTCGGCGCTGGAGGTGGATCTCCTGGGCCAGGTCAATGCCGAGAGCGTGGAGGGCCGGCAAGTGGCCGGCATCGGTGGGCAGTTCGACTTCGTCCTGGGCGCCGCGCGAGCCGCGGGGGGGCGGTCCATCATCGCCCTGCCGTCCACGGGGAAGGGCGGGGGCGTGTCCCGGATCGTGCCCGGGCTGGGACGCCAGGGGCGCGTCACGACGCCGCGCTTCCTGGCCGACTGCGTGGTGACCGAGCACGGCGTGGCTCTGCTGCGGGGGAAGAGCGACGCCGAGCGGGCACGGGAGCTGATCCGCGTGGCCCACCCGGCGTTCCGGGAGCAACTGGAGCGGGAGCGCGCTATTTCTTGAGGGCGTCGATCTGAGCGAAGATCTCGTCGTCGGTCGGGAAGCGGTAGGTCACCTGATTATCGTAGACCGTCTTCCCGTCGATCTCCACGGTGAAGATGCCGCCGGCGCCCTCGCTGAGGTCGGCGGTGATCCCGTACTTGTTCTTGATGGCGGCCTGCAAACTGGAGGCCTGGGGGAGGTAGTTTCACTCTCCGCAGTAGGTGATCCGGATGTCCATCCGACCCTCCTTGTGGGCTGCGTGTTTCATACGATAGTACGGAGCGTTGCCATGGCTGTCAAATGACCGTCCCGCTCCTGATCGACACCGACCCCGGCATCGACGACGCGCTGGCGCTCCTCCTGGCCCTCGCGTCGCCTGAGGTCTCCGTCGAGGCCATCTCGACGGTGGCCGGCAATGTCCCAGTGGAGGTCGCCACGACCAATGCGCTGAGAATCCTGGAGGTGGCTCGCCCGCCGCACCGCCCCCGCGTCGCACGGGGGGCGGAGGCTCCGCTGACACGCCCCCTGGTCACCGCAAGCCATGTCCATGGTGAAGACGGGCTCGGGAATATCCAGGGGCTCCTCGGACCCGACCGGCGCCCGCGCTATCCGGAGCCGCAAACCGGGATCGAGATGCTCGATGGGGCGGATCTGATTCTCGAGGCCGCTTACCGTTTCCGCGGCGAGCTCGTCATCGTGGCGCTGGGGCCGCTGACCAATCTGGCGATCGCCCTCCAGCGCGACCAGCGCCGTCTCGCCTCAGCGGCCCGCGTCGTGGTCATGGGAGGGGCCGTGGCCGTCCCGGGCAATGTGACGCCCGGGGCCGAGTTCAACTTCTTCGTGGATCCCGAGGCGGCGGCGACCGTGTTCGAGGCCGGCCTGCCGCTGGAGATGGTGCCGCTCGACGTCACGCGCCAGGCCG
>JACPCX010000165.1:0-5139 GCA_016184305.1 Candidatus Rokuibacteriota bacterium
CATCGACGCGACCGAGCTGGTCGCGCCGCACGACGATCTCCGCCAGGGCTATCAGCGCGTCGCCCGCTACTACTACTACCCGGGCTGGCACGAGAACGGAACGACCGTGGAGATGACGTTCCACCGGAAGGCCTACGAGGCGCTCCCGGTGGATCTCCAGCGCATCGTGGATGCCGCGGTGGGGATGACGAACACGACCATGCTGGCCGAGTACGAGATGAAGAACGCGCTGGGCCTCCAGCGGCTGCGCGCGGAGTTCAAGGACAAGGTCGAGGTGCTGCGCTTCCCGCCCGAGGTCATGAAGGAGCTGAAGCGGCTCGCAGGCGAGGTCAACCTGGAGGAGTCCGAGCGGACCCCGATGGGCAAGAAGGTGTTCGCCTCGTACACGAAGTTCCAGGCCCTGATCCAGGACTGGGGCCGGATCTCGGAGGCGGCCTACCACTCGCTGGTGGTCGGGTAGCGGAACCCCCGGGCGCGGGCAGGTGAGGACAGGTCAGCCGGGCGCGCCGTGACGCGCCGCCCGGCGGTCACTCCTCATAGAGGCCTCCTTCACGCAGGGGATCCCCTGGTCCACGAGCCAGGCCGTCCGGTAGAGCAGCAGACGGGCGGCGTCGGTGCGGACCTGGAGATCCACCAGCATGTGGCTGATCGCCTGGAACGTGCCGACGGGCTGGCCGGCCCGGTGCCGAGACGGGCTTCATGGCGCCTATCCTCCCCCAGCAAAGACGTGCTAGACTCGGCGCGCCCGATGCGACCCTCGCCTCGGGAACGAGCCTCCCGGACATGCAAGCGCTCTCGGGAATCCGCGTCCTCGACATCTCCCAGATGTGGGCGGCGCCCGGAACGGCGATGTACCTGGCCGATCACGGCGCCGACGTCATCAAGGTCGAACCCCTGGGCGGAGACGAGGGGCGGCGCACCCTCACGCAGCCGCCCGTCGCCGGCGGCGAGAGCCGCGCCTTCCTCGCCCTGAACCGCAACAAGCGGAGCCTTGCCCTCGACATCCGGCACCCCCGGGGCCGCGAGGTCATCCGCGACCTCGTCCGGCGGGCCGACGTCCTCATCCACAACTTCCGGCCCGGCGTGGCCGAGCGGCTCGGCTACGACTACCCGACGCTCCGGGCCCTCAACGAGCGGCTCGTCTACGCGTGGCTCACCGCCTACGGGTCCGAGGGGCCGCTGGCCGCGCGGCCGGGCTACGACCTGCTGCTCCAGGGGCTGGCCGGGATTCTCGCCCGGCGCCGTCTGCCCGATGGCAGGCCGGTGAGCGCCGGCGTCTGGGTGGCGGACCTGTCGGCCCCGATGGAGCTGGCCTATGGGATCGCGCTGGGGCTCCTCGCGCGCGAGCGCACGGGCCAGGGACAGCTCGTGACGACGTCTCTCCTGCACGCGGCGCTCGCGATGCAGCTCGGCGACCTCGTGCGGGTCGAGCACGAGATGGAGCGCGCCGAGGCGGGAGCCGATTACTCGGCCCAGGCCATGTACGCGCCCTACCGGTGCGGGGACAACCGGTTTCTCGTCATCGTGGTGGTCCAGGACGAGCAGTGGCGTCGCCTCTGCCGGGCGGTGGGCCGCCCGGACCTGGCCGAGGATCCCCGCTATGCCACCCCGCACGGCCGGGCCCGCCAGAGCGCGGATCTGTCGCGCATCCTGAGCGACATCTTCCCGACCCGGGATCGCGACGCGTGGGTGACGGCGCTGGCCGAGGCCGACGTGCCCTGCGCCCCGATCCTCGAGCCCGACCAGGTGCTCGACCAGCCCCAGGCGGTGGCCAACGGCATGCTGGCCGTGACGGCGCATCCCGCCGCGGGGCGCACGGTGATGGTGAGCCAGCCCGTGCGCCTCCACGGAGGCGACGCCCCGGGCGTCCGCCCCGCTCCGCGGCTCGGCGAGCACACCGAGGAGATCCTGCGCGAGCTGGGCTACTCGCCGGCCGCGATCCAGGAGCTCGACGCGCAGCAGGTGATCGGGCGCCTGTCTTCGGCAGGCGCGATCCATTCCACCTAGATCCCCGAGAGACGGAGGTACAGCCATGACAAGGAAACGGTTGTGGGTCGGGATGTCGCTGGTCATGATGGCGGGATGGGCGGTCCTCGCACCTCCCGCCCCCGCGGAGGCCCAGGAGCCCGTGAAGCTTGGCATGATCCTGGCGATGACGGGGCCCGGCGCCTTCTATGGCCAGGTGATGAGCCGCGGCGCCCAGCTCGCGGTGGACCAGATCAACAAGGCGGGCGGCATCGGCGGCCGCCGGCTCCAGATCCTGATCGAGGATCACAAGAGCGGGGATGCCGACGCCGCCGTCACGGGCGCCCGCAAGCTCCTGGACGTGGACAAGGTGCCGGTCATCCTCACCTCGTACTCCGCCCCCACGCTGGCGATCCAGCCGCTCGCCGTGGAGAAGAAGGTGCTGCTCCTCAACGGCGGGGGCGTCGGATCCGTCCTGGTCGGCAAGCGCAACCTGTACAACACGCGGATGCTGTCGAGCCAGACCGCGCCCTTCGTCGTGCAGTGGGCGGTGAGCCGGCACAGCGCCAAGCGTGTCGCGACGCTCTTCTGGAACGACGCCGCCGGCCAGGGGGTGAACGGCGCCATCAAGGAGGCCTGCGGCAAGCTCGGTTGCCAGGTGGTGGCCGAGGAGCCCCACGACATCGGCGCCAAGAGCTACAGCGCCCAGATCGCCCGGATCAAGGCCGCGCGGCCCGACGTGCTCGCCCTGGGCTCGTTTGGCGACGACGTGGGCTACATCCTCACACAGGCGCGCGCCTACGGCATCACGGTGCCGATCCTCGGCGTCGAATGGACGCCCAATGCCCAGAAGATCGGCGGCAAGACCATGGAAGGGTACGCGATCGCCGTGGACCGCTTCGACCCGGCCGCCGGTGACGACAAGACGAAGGCGTTCGTGGAGACGTACAAGGCCGCGCACAAGGACTCGCCGGAGTTCTACGCCGCCAACTACTACGAGCACGTGGAGCTCATCCTGCGGCCGCTCATGAAGCGGATCCTCGACCGCGGCGGCGACCCGGCGAAGCAGGGTGAGCTGCTCGGGGAGATGGAGCGCGCCCTCAGTGCCCGCCTCAAGTTCGCGAGCGTCTACGGCGGCGACATGCAGATCCATCCCGACGGCACGGTGACGAAGCCGCTCGGCGTGTACGACGTCAAGGGCGACGCGCTGACGCTGATCGGCCGCATCGTCGACGGCAAGATCCAGGCCAGGCCTTAGCGGCGTCCCCGTGCTGGCCCTCGCCGCTCAGCTGGCGACCAATGGCCTGATCAGCGGGAGCCTGTACGCGCTCCTCGGCGTGAGCTGGGGGCTGATCTTCGCGACCACGAAGATCTTTCACTTCGCCCACGCCCTGACGCTCACCGTCGCCGTCTACGCCGCGGTGCTGGCCGTCGGCCAGTGGGGCTGGGGGCTCCCCGCGGGATTCCTCCTCGCGGCCGTGGTGGGGTGCCTCTTCGGGGTCGCGACGGAGCGGGTTGTGTACCGCCCGCTCCGTCGCGTCAACGCCACCTCGCTCAACATCTTCCTCGCCTCGCTCGGACTGCTCATCGCCGGGGAGAGCGCGGTGCTGATCGTCTTCGGCCCCCAGGCCCGCGACCTCCCGGGCTTTCCGATCAGCGGGATCGCCCTCGGCCCCGTGGCCTTCACCACCGTCGAAGGACTGTGGCTCGCCGGCAGCTGGGCGCTCCTCCTGCTCCTGATCGCGTGGCTCTGGTGGACACGCTACGGCCGGGCCATCCGGGCCGTGGCGAGCAACCGCGAGCTGGCCCAGTGCGTCGGCATCGACCCGGAGCACGTGTCGCTGCTCGTCTTCGGTATCGGCTCGGCGCTGGTCGGGCTCGGGGGGATGCTGCTCGCGCTGCGCGACACCGTCTCGCCCACCATCGGCGTCCAGCCCGTCCTCACCGCCTTCATCGCCGTCTTCCTCGGGGGCATCGGCAGCATCCCCGGCGCGGTGCTCGGGGGGCTCGTCCTCGGGCTGGCCGAGAACATGGGCGGCCTGCTGCTCCCGGGGCACTGGCAGGGGGTGATCGCCTTCGTCGTCCTGTTTTCCGTCCTGGTGTTCCGCCCCAGTGGCCTCCTCGGCGTCCGGACCCGCTAGCCCCGAGCGCGCCTGACCGTGGACTTCTGGCTCCACGTCGTCAACATGATCGGCCTCTTCATCATGCTGGGGGTGTCCCTCAATCTTCTGCTCGGCTACGGCGGGCTCGTGTCCATGGCGCAGGCTGCCTTCTTCGGCGTGGGGGCGTACGCGGCGGCCCTCAGCGCCCGCGACCTCGGCCTCCCCTTTCCGCTGACGCTCGTGGTTGCCATCGTCGTCACCACGCTCCTGGCCGGCGTCGTCACCTTCCCGGCCCTGCGCGTGCGCGGGGAGTACCTGATCCTCCTCACGCTGGCCTTCCAGATGGTGATCTACGGGCTCATGCTCTCCTGGGTGGACCTGACGGCCGGCCGCACCGGGATCTCGGGCATTCCCCGCCCGCGCCTCTTCGGCAAGACGCTGGTGACCCCGGCCGAGTTCCTGCCCCTGATCGCCACCGGCGCCCTCGTGACCTTCGCGATCGCGTATCGGATCGGCGAGTCGCCGCTCGGCCGCGTGCTCAAGGCGATGCGCGACGACGAGACGGCCACGCTGGCCATCGGCAAGAGCGTCCTGCGCTACAAGGTGCTCGTGTTCTGCGTGAGCGGCGGGCTGGCCGGCGTCGCCGCCGGGCTCTTCGCCCATTACCAGGCCTTCATCAACCCGTTCAGCTTCAACCTCGACCGCTCCATCTTCCTCGTCGCGCTCGTCGTCCTGGGCGGCACCGGCAACCTGCTTGGCACCGTCGCCGGGGCCATTCTCTTCGTCGGGCTGCCGGAGGTCTTGCGCTTCCTCCAGGCCAGGCAGGACATCGTCGATGCCATCCGGAACCTGGTGTTCGGCCTCCTCCTCGTGCTGTTCATGCGGTTCCGCCCGGAGGGGCTCGTCCCCGAGCACGCCCGATGGCGACGCCGGCAAGGCGTCGGCCAGCCGGCCCCGGCCTTATCGGTAACCGGGATTCTTCCCTCAGCGGGGCCGGCGCATGACGGCGCCGGCCCCGCGCTCGTCGCGCAGGGGCTCAGGAAGAGCTTCGGCGGCATCAAGGCGGCCGACG
>JACPCX010000227.1:0-1197 GCA_016184305.1 Candidatus Rokuibacteriota bacterium
CACCTTGAACCGGGCGAGGCGCGCGCGGCAGAACTCCTGGAGCTCCTCGGCCGTCGCCTTCGCGCCGTCGCGCAGGACGACGAACGCGACCGGCACTTCCCCCCAGCGCGCGTCCGGCCGTCCCACCACGGAGGCCTCGAGGACGGCGGGGTGCTCGTAGAGCACGCGCTCGACCTCCGGCGAGGCGATGTTCTCGCCGCCCGAGATGATGAGGTCCTTCTTGCGGTCGGCGATGTAGAGAAACCCCTCGGCGTCCAGATAACCGATGTCACCCGTGTGGAACCAGCCGCCGCGGAACGCCGCCGCCGTCGCCTCCGGGTCCTTCCAGTAGCCCTTGAAGACCTTCGGGCCGCGCAGCACGATCTCGCCGGGCGTCCCCGCCGCGACCGCACGGTCCGCGTCGTCCCGGATCGCGACCTCGAGGTGCAGGCACGGATGACCGACCGAGCCGATCTTCTCGACGGTCTTCCCCTTGTCGAGGAACGTGTCGCCGGAGACGGTCTCGGTGAGACCGTACGCGGCGGCGAACCACGCGCCCGGGAACGCGCGCAGGAGCCGCTCGATGAGCGGCAGCGGCATCTTCTCGCCGCCGTCGATGACGAGCCGGAGCCCGGAGAGATCGCGCCGGTCGAGCGTCGGGTGCGCGAGGAGCGCGTTCACCATCGACGGCGCGAGCCAGACGGTCGTGATGCCCCGCCGCTCGATCGCGTCGAGCACCTGGTCGGCGTCGAACGTGCGGTGGATCTCGACCGTGCCGCCGGCGTAGAGCACGGTCGTCGTGGTGAGATCGAGCGCGCCCACATGATAGAGGGGCCCGCACGCCAGCCCCTTGTCCGCGCCGGTGATCCCGAACTCGATCACGTGGGCGACGTTCTTCCAGTAGAGGTTCGCGTACGTGATCATGACGCCCTTCGGGCGCGCCGTCGTCCCCGACGTGTACATCAGCCGATGCAGGTCGTCGGCCGCGACGGGCTCGATCGGCGGCGGCGGGCCGGCGTCGCGCAGCGCCGCAAAGCTCGTCCAGCCGTCGGGCGGCGCGCCGACCGAGACGAAGCGTGCGCCGTCGAGCCGCGGGCGCGCCGCCTCCGCCAGCGGCGCCAGCTCGGGCTCGGAGATCACGCAGCGCGCGCCGGCGTGGGTGGCGATGTACGCGACCTCCTCGCCGGCGAGGCGCCAGTTGATCGGCATGAACACCGC
>JACPCX010000166.1:0-5127 GCA_016184305.1 Candidatus Rokuibacteriota bacterium
TGACATCTCGGCCATGCCGGTGGTGGCCGGCAGCGTGGTGCGGGGGATGGTCACCGCCGATCTCCTGGCCCGGCGCTCGCTCTTCCGGCTGCTGCAGTCGCAGCCGGAGTGAGCGCCACCCGGGCCCGGGCGTCATGAGGGCGTCCGGCTCATCGGCCCGTGCGCCGAGGGGACGGCTTCGACCGGCGTCGACGTCCGACCCGTGTGCGACGCACTTCTCGCAGGAACTCGGCGAAGCCCGCAGTGAATCCCTCGGCGATGCTCCAGCGGCGCACGGTCGCCAGGCGGACCGGACTGCGCAGCGCAATGGCCACGGCGACGTCGAGGCTGCTCCGGTCGTTCCAGTGGTAGAACGCCGCCAGGCGGTCCCGGCACGAATCGGTGGCCGACAGGATCAGGGCGCGCCCATGCCGGCCCCGCCGCTCGACGGGCGCGATCCGGTAGTCGCTGCCGATCGCCAGAGGCCCTCGGGGAAACTCCACGTAGAACACGACGCGCGGGTGCACGTAGCGGTCGCCCTTGCGGGCGAACCCGACGCTCGCCATCGCGGTATCGAGCCGGGCCTGGGTGGTCGCGCCCACCAGGATGAAATCCATGTCTCTCGACTGGTAGGCTCCCCGGGTGTGCAGGCTCGCGCAGGCCCCCCCGGTGAGGACCGCCGGGATGCCGTGCCGCCTCAGGGCGCCCCCGACCGCCAGGGCGACGGCACCGAGCGAGGAGCGCGTGGTGAGGATCACAAGGGCTTGCCCGTGCGGCGGGGCCGCCGCCGGAGGGCCGCGACCCGAGCGCGCAGGTCGGCCTCGGGCTCGGCCAGCCGCTCGAGAAAGCGCTGAAGCGCGTCGAAGGCGAAGTAACGGGGCTCGATCCGGAACACGCGGGTCCGGCCCAGCGAGCGGGCCGCCACCAGCCCATCCCGCTCGAGGCTCGCCAGGGCCTTCTGGACCCCCGACAGCGGCGCCTCGAGCAGGCGAGCCAGCTCCCGCGGATAGCTCTCGCCGAGCAGGCGGAGGGCCAGGAGCGCTCGCGTGCGCGTCCGGCCGCCGAATGGGCTCGAGGATACCTTGACCTCCATTGGATGTCATATGACCACATTAGGATATCAGTGTCAACGCGGGGGCTCACGGAGTCGCGGCCCCGAACCCCCGGTCGCCGTGCTAGGCTTGTCTGCAGGCGTCGCTGAGTGGTCGAGGGAGCGGACGGATCGACGGAATCGGAGGCCTGGACCCATGACCGGTGAGGACATCTACGGCAGTCCCGAGCACCAGCAGCTCCGCGCGGTGGTGCGCAAGTTCGTCCAGGCTGAGCTCGTCCCCCGCGCTCGCGAGTTCGACGAGATGGGCCGCCCCGACAAGGCGATCTTCCGGCGGCTCGGCGAGCTGGGCCTGCTCGGCATCCGCTACGAGCCGAAGTACGGCGGGCAGGGGCTCGACTACTCCTACCACGCGGTGTTCCTCGAGGAGCTCGCCGGCTGCGACAACTCGGGCGTGGCGATGGGCATCAGCGTGCAGACGGACATGGCCACGCCCGCGCTCCACCGATTCGGCAGCGAGGCGCTGAAGGAACAGTACCTCGTGCCGGCCATCCGCGGCGAGCACGTGGCGGCCATCGCCGTCACGGAGCCGGGCGCCGGCTCCGACGTGGCGGGCATCAAGACGCGGGCCGTGCGGGATGGTGACGCCTGGGTGATCAACGGCTCCAAGATGTTCATCACCAACACCGCCAACGCGGACTGGCTCTGCCTGCTCGCCGTGACCGACCCGGGTGCCGGCTATGGCGGCTACACGCAGATCGTCGTGCCCACCGACACGCCGGGCTTCACGTACCGGCTGCTCGACAAGATCGGCAACCGCGGCTCGGACACCGGGCTCCTCTTCTTCGACGACGTGCGGGTCCCCGTGGCGAACACCATCGGCCACCCCAATCGCGGCTTCCAGCAGCAGATGGCGCAGTTCCAGGACGAGCGGATGGTGCCGGTGGTGACCTCGCCGGTGTCGGCCCGCCACCTCTGGGAGCTCACGCTCGCCCATGCCCAGCAGCGGGTGGCCTTCGGCAAGCCCCTCGCCACGATGCAGGTGAACCGATTCAAGTTCGTCGAGATGATGATCCAGATCACGGCGGCGCAGGAGATGGCCCACCGCTGCATCCGCAAGATGGTGCGGGGGGAGGACGTCACCCTGGATGTATCCATGGCCAAGGTCTTCTGCGCCAACATGAAGCAGTACGTGGCCACGACCTGTGTGCAGCTCTTCGGGGGCAGCGGCTACATCTGGGAGAACCCCGCCGCGCGCGCGTTCGTCGACTCGCGCCTCGGCACCATCGGCGGCGGCGCCGACGAGGTGATGAAGGAGGTCGTGGCCAAGCTGCTCCAGATCTGAGCCGGGCTGGGCGCAACCCCGATCTCGCGGGGCGCGGCCGCCACGGCTGTTGCGCCCCGTGCTACACTGGCGCCCAGGTGCCGCCACCTTCGATGCGAACCCCGTACCAGCCCCGGAACGTCCGCAATATCCTTTGCGTCTTCGCGCGCTACACGCCCTCGTTCGGCACGTTCCACCACGCCTACCCGCTGCTGGGCAGCGTCCGCGCGTTCATGCCGCCGCAGGGCCTTCTCGTCGTGGCCGCGTACCTGCCCGAGGCCTGGAGCGTACGCTTCGTGGACGAGAATGCGCGCCCGGCCACCGAGGACGACTTCCGCTGGGCGGACGCGGTGTTCGTCTCGGGGATGCACGTGCAGCGCCCCCATATCGAGGGCATCATCCGGCGCGCGCATGCCGGCGGGCGGCTCGTGGCGCTGGGCGGGCCCTCGGTGTCGGCCTGCCCGGAGATGTACCCCGATGCGGACGTCCTGCACGTGGGAGAGCTCGGGGACGCGACCGACCGGCTGATCGAGCTGGTGGACGCCGGCGGCGGGCGCCCGGCCGAGCCGGTCGTGCTGACGACGCGGGAGCGCCTGCCGCTGGCCGCCTTCCCGGTGCCCGCATACCACCTCGTCTCGATCCCGGAGTACTTCCTGGGCAGCATCCAGTTCTCGAGCGGCTGTCCCTACACCTGCGAATTCTGCGACATCCCGGCGCTCTACGGGCGGAACCCGAGGCTGAAGACGCCCGCCCAGGTGCTCGGCGAGCTGGATCGCCTCCGCGCGGGCGGCGCGCAGTCGGTGTACTTCGTGGACGACAACTTCATCGCCAACCAGAAGGCGGCGCTCGCGCTGCTGCCCCACCTCGTGGACTGGCAGCGCCGCCATCGCTACCCGCTGCGCCTGGCCTGCGAGGCGACGCTGAACATCGCCACGAACGGCGCCATCCTCGCCCTCATGCGCGAGGCCGGCTTCGTCACGGTGTTCTGCGGGATCGAGACGCCCGAACCCGAGGCCCTCCGTGCCATGTCGAAGCAGCAGAACCTCCGCCTGCCGATCGTGGAGGCGGTGGAGCGGATCAACGCGTACGGGATGGAGGTCGTGTCCGGCATCATCATCGGGCTCGACACCGACTCTCCCGCGACCGCCGACCGGATCCTCGACTTCGTCCGCGCGTCGCAGATCCCCATCCTCACCATCAACATCCTCTATGCCCTGCCGAAGACGCCACTGTGGGCACGGCTCGAGCGCGCGGGCCGGCTGCGCGAGGAGGCAGGCCGCGAGTCCAACGTGGACTTCCTCCTGCCGTATGACACCGTGCTGGACATGTGGCGGCGCTGCATCGCGACGGTGTACGAGCCCGAGTTCCTCTACGCGCGGTACGCCCATACCCAGGCGCACACGTTCCGCCGCCGCCAGCGATACCCGGTGGACCTGCGACGGCTGAGCCCGCGCAGCCTCCGGCGCGGCCTCGGCATTCTTGGGCGCCTCTTCTGGCGCCTCGGCGTCCGCGGCGACTACCGGCGGCCCTTCTGGCGGATGGCCGTCCGGATGCTCGCCGCGGGCCGCTTCGAGCAGTTCGTCCACAGCGTGCTCGTGAGCCACCACCTCATCCAGTTCGCGCGCGAGTGCCTCGCCGGCATGCCCGAGCCCTCGTTCTACGCCCCGGCCCGGGGCGTGGCCGTCCTGAACGCGGACGCGTAGCTTACGGCACTGTGACTCGCCCCGCGCCGCCCGGCACCGAGACGCTCTCCACGCCCGCGCGGATCGTCATCCTCGGCGCCGGCGGCCGGGACTTCCACAACTTCAACGTCCTCTATCGTGACGCATCCGCGGCGACGGTGGTGGCGTTCACCGCCGCGCAGATCCCCGGCCTCGAGGGTCGCCGCTATCCGCCGGCCCTCGCCGGCCCGCGCTACCCCGACGGCATCCCCATCGAGGCCGAGGCGAATCTCGAGGCCCTGTGCCGGCGCGAGCGAGTCACCCACGTGGTGTTCGCCTACAGCGACGTCACCCACGCCGGCGTCATGCATCTGGCCTCGCGGGCGCTGGCCGCGGGCGCCGACGTCATCCTCCCGGGGCCCGACAGCACCATGCTTCCCTGCAGCGTCCCCGTCATCGCCATCTCCGCGATCCGCACCGGCTGCGGCAAGTCCCAGACCGCGCGCTGGCTCGGCCGCCGGCTGCGCGAGCTGGGCCTCCGCGTGGCGGTCCTCCGCCATCCGATGGCCTACGGCGACCTGGAGCGCCAGCGCGCCCAGCGCTTCGCCACGCGCGCCGACCTGGACGCGTCCGGCTGCACTGTGGAGGAGCGCGAGGAGTACGAGCCGCATCTGGCGGCGGGCAACGTCGTCTTCGCCGGCGTGGATTACGCCGTCATCGTCGCCCTGGCCCAGCGCGAGGCGGACGTGATCGTGTGGGACGGTGGCAACAACGACTTCCCCTTCGTGCGGCCGGACCTGCACATCGTGATGGCCGATGCGCTGCGCCCCGGACAGGCGGCGGCCTACCACCCCGGCGAGGCCGTCCTCCGCATGGCGGACGTGGTGGTGGTGAACAAGGTGGACGCCGCCTCGGCGGCTGACGTGGAGGGCGTGGTGGACGAGGTGCGCGCGGTCAATCCGCGCGCACCCGTGGTGCGGGCGGCCTCGCCGGTGCGGCTCGACGATCCCGAGCGCGTGCGGGGCCGGCGCGTTCTCGTGGTGGAGGACGGCCCCACCATCACCCACGGGGGCATGCCCTACGGCGCCGGCTTCGTGGCCGCCACCCGGGGG
>JACPCX010000118.1:0-27927 GCA_016184305.1 Candidatus Rokuibacteriota bacterium
TTGGCGACCCCCGGGCCGACCGAGACGACGGCGCCGATGAGCTCGTGCCCCATGATGAGCGGGTAGCGCACCCGCCGCTCACCGCTCCAGATCCGGTAGGGCGAAGGTGCCGGTCGCCGCTCAGCACCTGTGATCGGTGACACTTCCCGAACCTGCGGGCTCGGTCACACGAAACGCCAGGCATCACGTCCACAACGCTACGGGACCCCATCACCCCTAGCAGTTTGTACTTTCGGGCGCTCACGGTATCCTCTCCCTGGAGGTCGGCATGCCTAGGCGCTCGGCAGGTTCAGTCCCCAGCGATCTGTTCGATCTCGTTGTTAAGAACGCTCTGGACTTCCTCAAGCAATCGCTTCGCGAGCTTCGGAAGCGGCCGAAATACTCGGTCATCGACTTCTGTTCGGCCCTGGAACTTCTCCTAAAGGCTCGCCTCATGCTTGAGCACTGGGCCCTCATCATCTCCGCCTCGAACTGCGACTGGTGCGGGGCTCTCAGTGCTGGCCTCGGGGAGTACTCCTACCTCGACGGCTGCGTTGTCTGTGGCGGGAGGTTCGACTCGGAATCATTCCACCGGGAGTGACCCCCCTGACTCGGCTGGTGGTGTCGGTGTCACCGGTCATCACAGGACGACGCCAAGCGAGCCGCCCGCGTCCATCGCGTCGCAAGGCAACCACTTCACCTCAGGCCGGCAATCAAGACTCCGAGTGGCACTATTTCGGCACCGGGGGGAAGCGCCGCAGACACGAGCGCCGGGCAAGTGCGCGTCGTGATGTGGTGGCCCCAACGGGACTCGAACCTGTGTTTCAGTCATGATCACGTCTTCGCTATGTTACTTACCCGGTTGGAGAGCGGTCACCCCCCAAGAACACGACGCGACTAAAACACGCAGTCCGCACAACCCCCAGGCGGGAACGATTATGCCGGCTCCAATCGTCACTTTGACTCAGGTGGCATCCGTTCCTGCAGCCACTGCTTGAATCCCTCCTGTGACTCAGGTGGGATGTGCTCCAGCGTCCACTGCTTGAATCGCTCCTGGTCCTCCGGGTCGGCTGAGTCGACGGCTGCCGCAATGTCGCCCCAGAGAAAGTCGCGATGGGCCGCGCACACTGCCAGCTCCCCGGTCCTATCCGCCAGGCTGCCGAGGATCCCTGGGATGACCAGGAGCCGGACCAGTGCCGACGGCAGCATGCCCGCATCCCGACCGCCAGTCACGATCTCGGCGATGGTTTGCACGTTGTGAACGTCGACGGCATCGACGGGCGGCTCGCCACAGACAACGTGGTTGGCTCCCCACGAGATCCGGCGCACAGACGGAAAACGGCAATGCGGCCGGCTATGGTAGGCGAACTCCCGGGCGGCCATCCAGGGCCTGATTGCTCCCGCAACGACCTTGCCGAGCCAAAACCAGACGCTAGGCACCGACTCGTCTCCTTTCCTTCGAAAACCTGCGGGCGCGGATCGGGGCGATCATGCCGCTGCCCTGACCCCCTCGCCCTGCCATCAGGCTCCCCTCTCGGACGAGCGCGCCGAGGGGACGCGGCGCGCTCCGCAATCACACCCGGCGGCTGAAGGACCAGCCGATGGCACAGCGAGCACGATGACCGCGGACCACTTGCGAGCGAAGATGGCGGCGCTCATCAAAATCCCCATAAGCGTCTAAGCTCGGGCCATGTGAGCACCACAGTCAGGGCGAAGATCCCAACCGTGAAGAGCAGTAGCAGCAGGTTGAGCCAGTAGATGCGCCGACCGAGCGAATCGGACGAGGCAGTCTGACCCTCGATCGCCCGAGTCTGTATCTGGATAGCGTTGGTGCCATTGTCGATGGCTTCACGGAGCCGCCGCATCATCTCCGCTTCGACTACGCCCCGGGGAGCGTCCCCTCGGGAAGCCGCAATCACCAGATCATGGCTGGTCCATTCTTGGTATGCGTTTGTCGTCGCGCCGGGCATTGTCGCTATCTCCTCGTCCGCGCCATCACGCCACCGCCTTCCGCGCCGCCTTCTTCCCGGGCGCTTTCGGGAACACGTCCTTGACCGTCTCCAGCATCGTGCGGAGCTCGGTCCCTCGGGCGCACAGCTCCTGCGAGCGGCCGTGCAGATACGTGGAGGCGGCCATTGGCACGGTCTTCCGCTGCTGGAGCACCTCCGCCCGCTCAGCCTCGCGCGTGACGGACTTCTCCTCGTCGCTGATGTTCTGCTCGGTGGATTTCCGCGCGCACATCGCGGCGATCATCGGCCCCTCCTACTTGCCCGGCGTCGGTCCCGTTGGCCGCTCCGGCTTCGGCTTCCAGTCCCGCGCCATGTCTTGCGCCTTGGCGCGCTGCTCTGGAGTCAGCCGGTTCACGACAAGGTCTCTGGCCTTGAGGAGATCCCCACTCCACCCACCCGTGTCCGTTCGGCTGGCGGCAAGGATGAACCAGAAATATGCGAAGAGGTCGTCCTCCGGACCACCCTGGCCCTTGGCGTACATCTCCCCGAGGTTGACCTGCGCCAGGATGTCCCCTTGCTCCGCGGCCCGGCGGAACCACTTCATCGCTTCGCGGTCGTGCTGCGGCACGCCCCGGCCGTTGGCGTACGCCGACCCGAGGTGGAACTGCGCAAAGGCGTTCCCCTGCTCGGCCGCGCGGCGGAACCACTTCACCGCCTCGCGGTCGTCCTGCGGCACGCCCCAGCCGTCGGCGTACATCACCCCGAGAATCAACTGCGCGTCGGGGTACCCGTGCTCGGCCATGCGCCAGCACTCCCGCAGGGCCGTGGCAACATCAAAATCACGCCGGGCGCGGTCTACTTCGCACGCTCGCAGGTCAGGCATGGCCTGGGATACCAGGAGGGCGGAGAACAGGACACCGGCAGCAGCGGCCCAGCACTTCATCTTCGAACTCCTCTCCGCAACGGTGCCACTCGTTGGCCTCGGCCCCCGGCGCGGCCTCCGCAGTCGTGGGACGGTGACCTCCGTGTCCACCACCCCCCTCCGGAGGGAGGGGAGAAAAGGGGCCGAGGCGATGACGGCGCGTAGCCAGCACAAACGGTGTCTGGCGCGGCCCAGGCCGCGGCGGCGCCATCGGGTGGGGCCTGGGTAACATAAGAGGCGCACTCGGCCGGGGCGCCGCGTGCGGACCCGGCCCTCCCAGGGATCGCCCCCAATGCTCCCCTTCTATGCCGATGCCACAGCAACGGAGTTCACGGCCACTCGATGATCGCGCCGGCGACGGGCTCGATCGGCCTCCGATGCCACGCGGCGTCGAACGCGGAGAGATAGGCCGCCTCGCGCACTTGCGGCAGCGTCACGATGACGATCGCGAGCTC
The DNA here is from genome assembly GCA_016184305.1 of Candidatus Rokuibacteriota bacterium. GTDB lineage: Bacteria > Methylomirabilota > Methylomirabilia > Rokubacteriales > CSP1-6 > UBA12499. The sequence goes on from JACPCX010000118.1 coordinate 3,306, forward strand.
AGGCAGCGCCTCGAGAATGTTCCCGGCGGAGGCTCCGAAGCGCCGGTCGCGCGTGAGGAGAATGCGGAAGCCCTCGCGAGATGCCGCCTGGGCCAGCGCTCCGTTCGTCAGTTCCCGCCAGCCCCGTCCCGCCGTCGTCTCGGCGACGATGTCGTAGCCGTGGAGGAGTCGGGTCAGGGCAGTGGGGAGATTGACGTCAAGCAGCCACATCGCTCCGATCGGTGACCTCTGCGGCGAAGCGGAGCACCTCGGCGAGGCTGTCGCGCGGGAAATCCGAGTATTCTCCTACGATGTCCTCGTACGACATGCCTTCGGCCAAGCACGCCAGGATGAACGACACCGAGAGGCGCGTTCCCCGGATCGTGGGTTTACCGCCCAGACGTTCGGGATTCGTCACGAGGTATCGGAACCCTGGAATCGGTGTGTCGTCCACGCTTTCCCTCCTCCGCCATTGACCGGAGGCCCCTGACGACTGCCGGCCGGCTCGGGCGGCCGCCGCTGCCACCACGGGGCCCCATCCAAACCGAAGTATACGTGCCTCGTGGACCTGGGCCTGAGGTTCTTCGGCGGCGCGCTGACGCCGGCGCTCTCGGCCGTGGACATCGCGTGCTGGGACTTCTGGGGCAAGGTCGTGGGCCAGTCCGTGTGCGCGCTGCTCGGGGGCTCACGCGACCGCGTGCCGACCTACGCGAGCGGCGCCCCATGGGCCCGGATCCGGTGGACTACCCGGTGATGGCGAGCTCTCGACTCAGGGACATGGGCTGCAGCCAGATGGCGCATAGCCGCGCTTTTTCAGCGGCCGGCTAGGGGATGACCACGACCTTGATGGACTCGGGGGACCGGTGGGCGACGAAGGCATCCTGGATCGCTTCCAGCGGGAACCGGTGGGTCAGGAGCCGCTCCGTCCGGACAGCGCCCGAGGCCAGGAGCCGGATCGCCTCGGGGAACTCGTCCTGGTAGATCATGGACCCGATCAGACGGAGCTCGCGGCGGACGACCCAGAAGAAGTGCAGCGACGACGGCTCGTGCGGAAGCCCCGTGAGCACGACCCGCCCGCCCGGCCGCGCCAGCTCCACCGCCTGCTCCACCGCCTCGGCCGTGCCCGCGGTCTCGACGACGAGGTCCACTCCCTCGCGCCCGGACAGCGCGCGCGCCGCCTCCACTGAAGGGGTGCCGGCAGCCCCCGTCGCGGCGCCGGCGGTGGTGGCCACGGCGTCGGCGCCCATCGCGCGGGCCAGCTCGAGCCGCCGCTCGCTCCGCGCGACCGCGAGGACGCGCAGGCCGCGCGCCCTGAGCACCTGGACGGCCAGGAGACCGAGAGTGCCAACGCCGAGCACGGCGGCGGTCTCCCCCGCGAGAGCCTCACCCCGGACGACAGCGCGGACCACGACGGCCAGCGGCTCGGCCAGCAGGAGCTGATCGTCGGCCAGGTCGGCCGGGGCCGGCCAGCAGACGCGCGCGGGCAGCCGCGCCTGCTCCGCGAACCCGCCGTCCACGTCGATCCCGACGGCCGTGCGCGACAGACAGAGGTTCCAGTTGCCCTCGCGGCAGAGCGGGCAGGCGCCACAGGAGTAGTTCGGCTGGACGGCGACCTTCTGGCCGGGCACCACGTTGGCGACCCCCGGGCCGACCGAGACGACGGCGCCGATGAGCTCGTGCCCCATGATGAGCGGGTAGCGCACCCGCCGCTCACCGCTCCAGATCCGGTAGACCCTGACATCCCTCGGCCCGTGAAGCACCGCCGCCTTCACCGCGGTTTGCTTCCCTGGCCCGCCACGTGGTGCAGCACCGCGCTGGCCAGCCAGGCGTCGGCGCGCGCGCGATGCGCCTGCTTCTGCTCGATGCCGCATTGCCAGCCGGCGTCCTCCAGCCGGTGCCAGCGGTAGCCGCCGCGGCGGCCGCTCCAGTCGCCGCGGAAGCGCGCGTACAGCTCCATCAGGCAGCGGGCGTCGCTGCGCGGCCGCCACCCCGCCAGGCCATGGGCCCGATGCGACTGCTCGATCATCCGAAGGTCGAACGGAGCGTTGTAGATGGCGATGAGCCGGCCGCGGAGGGCCGCCTCCACCGCGGGCCAGACCTCGGGCCACGTGGGCGCGTCCCGCACGGCCCCCTCGGTGATGCCGTGAACGGCGGCCGCGCCGGGGGAGATCCTGCAGGCCGATCTCACCAGTGAGTCCACCAGCACGCTGCCATCGTGGTCCAGCACACAGATCTCGACGATCTGGTCGCCTGCGTCCAGACCCGTGGTCTCCGTGTCGAGGTAGACGGGGTGCTCGGCCAGGATGCGCCCGGCCTCGAGCACCGCCTCGTGCCGTGCGTCGTTCCCCCCCGCGCTCACCGCGGAGCCCTCACGCGCGGGCGCCGCGGAGGCGCCGGGCGCCTCTCACGCGCCGGGGGCGCCGCGATCCAGGAACAGCCTCTGCCCCGTAACGGAGTCGGCGGCGGGGGAGGCGAGATGGACAACGGTGAGCCTCGCTCAGCGGTACAGCTCCTCCAGCGCGTCCCGGTACTCCTCCCGGATCACCTTCCGCTTCACCTTGAGCGTCGGGGTGAGGAAGCCGTTTTCCACGGTGAAGTCCCCTGGCAGGATCGCGAACTTCTTGATCTTGGCATAGGACTGCAGCTCGGTGTTTCTCTGCTCCACGATGCGGGAGACCCGTTCCACCACCTTCGGATGCTTGACGAGCGCCGCGGGATCGAGGTTCAGGATCCCTTGCTCCTTGGCGAACTTGGTCAGCTCCTCCGGGTTCACGGTGATGAGTGCCACCGGATAGGGGCGCTTGTCGCCGTGGACCATCACCTGGCTGATAAACGGATCGCCCTTGAGCAGGTTCTCGATGTTCTGGGGGGCGATGTTCATCCCGCCCGCGGTGACGATCAGGTCCTTCTTGCGGTCGGTGATGAAGAGGAACCCTTCGGGATCGATCTTGCCGATGTCGCCGGTGGCGAACCAGCCGTCGGGCAGGAACACCTCCGCCGTCGCCTCCGGCTTCTTGAAGTAGCCCTTCGCGATGTTCGAGCCCCGCCCCAGGATCTCGCCGTCGGAGGCGATCTTGAGCTCCACGCCCGGGATCGCCTGGCCCACCGAACCGAACTTGAACGCGTCGGTGCGGTTGGCGCTCAGGATCGGGCACGTCTCCGTGAGCCCGTACCCCTCGAGGATCAGGATGCCGGCGGCGTGGAAGAATTCCGCGATCTCGCGGGAGAGCGGTGCGCCACCGGAGATCGCGAAGACGAGCCGGCCCCCGAGGGCCTCGTGCATCTTGGAGAAGACGAGCGTGTGGGCGAGACGGTACTTGACGGCGAGCGCGCCCGTCACGGGCAGCTTGGCCTGCGTGCGCCCCGAGGCCTCCTTGCCGACCCCCACGGCCCAGCGGAAGATCTTCTTCTTCAGCGGCGAGCCCGCCTCGGCCTTGGCGAGCACCCCCGCGTACACCTTCTCGAAGACCCGGGGCACGCTGACGAGGAAGTGCGGGCGGACCTCCGGCAGGTTCTCGCGCAGCTTGTCGATGCTCTCGGCGAAGGCCGTCGTCAGCCCACGGTGCACGCCCGTGAACGACTCGAGCCGGCCAAAGGAGTGCGCCAGCGGCAGGAAGAGCAGGTGGACCCAGCCCTCCTCGACGCGGAGAACCTGGGCCGCGGCCTCGAGCGCCGCCATGTGGTTGCGATGGGTCTGGACGACCCCCTTCGGCGGTCCCGTCGTCCCCGACGTGTAGACGATGGTCGCCACATCCTCGGGCTTCGTCTCGGTGACCCGGGTGGCCAGCTCTCCCTTGAGGCGATCCGCGCTCTCGCGGCCCAGGCGCCGGAACGCCTCCCACGTGTGGATGAACGGGGAGGGCTCCTTCCCCTCGTATCCCTGCATGACGACCACCTGCTCCAGCCGCTCCATCGTGCCGCGCACCTCGAGCACCTTGGCGAGCTGGATCGGGTCCTCGACGATGAGCGTCCTCACCTCGGCGTCGTTGACGATGTACTGGATGAGATCGGCCGGGTAGGTCGGGTAGATGGGGATCGTCACGCAGCCGGCTGAGAAGATGGCGAAGTCGGCCTGCACCCACTCGGCGCGGCTCGCCGAGAGGACCCCGACGGCCGCCCCGCGCTTCCGGCCGAGCGCGATGAGCGCGGTGGCAAGCTCGCGGGCAGCCTCCCCCACCTCGCGCCACGCCAGTGTCTCCCACTTCCCACCCCGCTTGCGCTGCTGGGCTGGCCTGTCCGCGCTGCGCTCCACACGGTCCCAGAACATCGTCGCGAGCGTCTTCTCGGCCATGGCGCGTCCTCCCTCAGATCTGTCTGCGGAGCTCCTTGCGAAGGATCTTCCCCACCGGGCTCTTGGGCAGCGAGTCCACGAACCGCACCTGCTTGGGACACTTGTACCGCGCCAGCCGCGTCTGGCAGAAGGCCATGACCTCCTCGGCCGTGGCGCGCGCGCCCACCTTCAGCACCACGAACGCCAGCACGTCCTCGCCCATGAGCGGATCGCGCATGCCGACGACGGCGGCCTCGGCGGTCCGTGAAAAGGCGTACAGGACCTCCTCCACCTCGCGCGGGTAGATGTTGAAGCCGCCGCGGATGATGAGGTCCTTCTTCCGCTCGACGATGTAGAGGAACCCGTCCTCGTCGAGACGCCCCATGTCCCCCGTGTGGAGCCACCCGCCGCGGATCGTCCGGGCCGTCTCCTCGGGATTCCGGTAGTAGCCGAGCATCACGTTGCGTCCCATGACGCAGACCTCGCCCGGCTCCCCTGCGGGCAGCATCCGGTCGTCGTCGTCCTGGATGGACACGCGCACGCCCGGGATGGGCTGCCCCACCGAGCCCAGCTTGCGCACCCCGGACAGGCGGTGGGCCGACACGACAGGCGAGGCCTCCGTGAGGCCGTAGCCCTCCATGAGCTTGCCGCCGAACTTCCGCTCGAAGGGCTCGACGATCCCCACCGGCAAGGGCGCGGCCCCCGAACCCCAGACCCGGATGGAGGACGTGTCGTATTGCTCGGCCCCTGGGTAGTTCAGGAGGTACACGAACATCGTCGGGACGCCCGACATGGAGGCGGCCTTGAACTCCTGGATGGTCCGGAGCACCTCCTCGGGGTTGAACCAGCGCAGGAGCACGCCGCGCGTCCCCAGGAGGTGGCCCGCGTTCATGACCGTGAGCCCGTAGGAGTGGGACAGCGGGAGCACCGCCACGGCCCAGTCCTCGCGTGCCAGCTCGTGAAGGGCGGCGGCGGACCGCGCGTTGGAGGCAAGGTTGTCGTGGGACAGCGCCACGCCCTTGGGTGTGCCGGTGGTGCCGGAGGTGTAGAGGATCACGGCGACGTCGTCGTCGCGCCGGTCCACGGTGGCGAAGGACTCCGATTCACGGGCGATCTCGTCAGCGAAGGAGCGGGTCTTGCCGCCAGCGCCGCCATCCACCACGAGCACGTGCCGCAGGGTCGCCAGCGTCCCGATATGGGGCTCGACCTTCCACAGCATGTCCGTCGAGGTGATGACGACCGTGGCCCCGGAGTGGGCCAGGATGTGCGCGACTTCCTCCGCCCCCAGCAGGAAGATCACCGGCACGATGACCCCGCCGATCCTCAGGATGCCGCCGTAGCTCTGTATCACCTCGGGGCAGTTCGGCAGCATCACCACCACACGGTCGCCCGACTCGACGCCCAGCCGGCGCAGCGCATTGGCGACCCGGCACGACGCGCGGATCTGCTCCACGTTGGTGATCCGGCGCCCCTCGAAGGCCAGCGCCACGTACTCGCCGTACTTCTCGAGACTCTCTTCGCCGAGGCGGGCGAGGTTCATGGGCAAGCAGGCTAGCGGAGATTCACGCGGAACGCCTCGATCTGATTGCCGGCCAGCTTGAAGAGGCCCTCCACCTCCACGCGGTCGCCCGTCCGGGCCCGGAGCCCGCCCGAGGCGAGGACGCGGACCGCCACGCCCCCGTCGATGAGCGTGAAGCTCTGGGAGGCGCCGCTCCCCTCGACCAGCCCGACCGTGCCCGTCACCGTCACGGTGCGGTGGTCGTACCGCACCGGATTCGTCGCGAGCGTCGAGAGCGACACCGCTTGCGCGGCGGCCGGGCTGGGGGCGGCGAGAAGCACGAGCAGCCACAGGGCTCGGAACCAGGTCATGAGCAGGCCTCCTTGGCGCTCTCGAGTCGGGCGCCGGGACTCGGGTGGGTGCTGAGCCAGTCGCTCCAGAGCGAGATCTTGCGCTCGCGCTCGAGCCGGGCCAGGAGGGCCACAACCGCGCGGCAGCGCCCGGGCGGCCCCGGCAGCCGGCCGAGCAGGTGTATGGCAAAGCGATCGGCCGCCAGCTCCTCCTCACGATCGTAGCTGCGGTGCTTTCCTTCCTCCGCCGTTTCGGCCGCGACCTGCGTCCCCATGATCCCGATGGCAATGAGCGGGCCGATGATCGGGATGGCGGTGGCCGCGGCAGCACCGGTCGTCCCCGCCCCGTCGATCTTCTGCTTTGCCTCGCGCTCCGCCACCCGGCGCGACTTGCGCGCGGCGAAGTGCCCCAGCTCCACGTGACCGATCTCGTGAGCCAGGGCCGCCTGCAATTCCTCGGGAGGCAGGGTCGCGAGCGCGCCCTCGGTCACCAGCAGGCTGAACCTGCACGTCGGATGCGGCGCCACGCCGAGATTGATCGCGCTCACCGGGAGAACGCCCAGCCCCACGGCGCAGCCATCCTGGGGCGAGCGCCAGATCCCCGAGACCCGGAGGAGCGGCCCGAGCACCTGCGCCACGACCATCTTGTCGTGGTCGCTGGGTGGCCTCGGCCTGGCCCGTGGCTGCGCCGTGGCGCAGCCCGCGACAATGGTGACGCACAGCAGAATCAGTAGGTTACGAAGAATATAACGCGTCGCACTAAACCTCTTGACTGTCTGTGACACATCGCGTTAATATGCACTCGTGGCCCAAACCCCCGATTCAGCATCACACTTGCGCTAAGGAGGAACGAACCATGATGAACCCGATGCAGCCCAGCGAATTCTTCTCCCGGATGACCAGCAACGCGGTGGAGGCGTTCTCGCTCTGCGCCGAAGCCAATCAGAAGATCCTCCGTGAGCTGGTCGACCTCTCCGCCAGCGCGGCGAAGGAGGGCGTCCGCCTCTACGCCGAGCTTCAGTCCTCCGCCGTCGCGACGGTGAAGGACGGCCAGTCGCTCTTCCTGCGCCGTCAGGCGGAGATGCAGGAGGCGCCCAAGGACCCCCTGGGCTTCTATCAGCAGAGCGTCCTGGAATCCGTCGAGGGCGCCCAGAAGGCCTTCAACCTCCTGGAGAGCAATGCCCAGGCCATCACCCGCTCCGCCGAGCGATTCCAGGTGACCGCCGAGCAGGCAGTCAAGGAGATCCAGGCCACCTTCGCCCAGCTGGCGGGCAAGGTGAAGTCCACCTACTCCCCGTTCGTCTGAGACACCGTCCGGCGAGGGCGGAGGGCTGGGTCCGGCTCTCCGCCCTCCGCCCCCTTCGTCGCTACTTCCCTCGCCGCTTCTCCAGGCGCTCTTCCAGAGCCCTGAGCTGCTCCCGCAGCGCCGCCACCTCGCTCTTCAGCGCATCGGCCTCGGCCGCGGGCTGGGCCGGTCTCTTCTCGGTGGAGGTCGCTGACGGCTGGGACGGCAGCCACCCCGCCCGGGCCGCCCACGCGCGGAACACCTGGTCGGCTTCCCGCTGGCTTGTCATGATGGACTCGAGGCTTCCCTTCAGCGATGTCTGCACGAAGTCCTGCCAGGCCTCGCCGTGCTTGATGAGCTGGTGCAGGAACGCCGTGGGCAGCGCCGCGCGGTGGCTCCGCTCGTTCTCCAGGATGATCTGGGCGAGCGTGATGGAGGTGAGGTCCTCGCCGGTGGAGACGTCCACCACGGAGATCTCCTTCCCCGCGCGGATCATTTCCTCCAGCTCCTCGAGCGTGACGTACCGGCTCTCCTGGGTGTCGTAAAGCTTTCGGTTGGAGTACCGCTTGATCACGTACGCCATGGGCGGAGTCTAACACCGCGCGTCAGGGCTCACAAGCCGCCCCCCCCTGCGCCATAGCTCCGCTGCACGAAGGTCTTCATCGATCAGATGGCCATGAAGCGCTTCGGGAAATCCGAGGAGGTCGCCCGCGCCTGCGTGTACCTCTGCTCGCAGGGCGGCGACTACATCACCGGCGCGGAGCTCTCCATCAACGGCGGCCTGTTCATGTGACCTCTCTCGACGAGAGGCAGCCGCCAGGCGAGGCCGCCAGCGCGGAGGCGCCGAGCCGGCTCCAGAGCGCGGCGCCCTGCGCGGCCCACGCCAGGGGCGAGAACGCCCAGAAGGCCATCCACGCGGCGCCGTTCGGCGCCTTCTCGTAGACCACCGGCACCCTCGACGGCATCACCAGGGCCTCGCCCGTCAGCACGGGCTCGCCCCGCTGGTTGGTGCAGACGGTGCGCAGGCGGAGCCGGTGCTTGTCGCGCTTGACCTCGAGGACCTCGGCCCGCGCCGTGATCGTGTCGCCGAACATCACGGGCTTGAGGAACTTGAGGTCCTGCGAGAGGTAGATGGCGCCGGGTCCCGGCAGCCGCGTCCCGATCACCGCCGAGATGAGCCCGGCCGTCCAGATGCCCGGCGCGATGCGCTCCTTGAAGATCGTCGTGGCGGCGTATTCCCGATCCGCGTGGATCGGGTTGTGATCCCCGACAGCATCCACGAAATCCGCGATGTCGCCATCCGTGGCGACGCGGGTGATCTCGGCGGCGGCGCCCACCTGAATGCTGTCGATGGTCAAGCCGATCATCGGGGCTCCTGTCTGAGGGCGGCGGCCAGATCATTGAGGCGCTTGAGCACCGCCTCCAGGCGATCTTCCACGCCCTCCAGCTTCTCCTCGAGCTGGACGATCTGCCGGGCGATGCCCGTGACCTGGCTCCGGGAGGGGATCCCGAGCCCGCCGAGCGTCGCCTCCATGTGCTGCTCGGCGGCCTTCTTCGCCGGGCTCGCGGCGTTGAGGAATCCCTCGAGCTGCGTGCCGATCGCCTTGGCGAAGGCCTCCGTCCCCATGGCCTGCTCGAGGACCTTCGACCATGCGGCGATCCACTGATCCAGGAACTGCTTCCACTGGCCCATGAGGTCCGGGGAGACCGTCCCCTGCGTCATGACCTTGGCCCAACCCGCCATGCCCTGGTCCATGAAGGGCCGCCAGAAAGCCTGGGGATCCAGCGTCTGGGCCTGGGGAGTCCCCATCATCTTCAGCCACTGCTGGGTCCCTTCCTCCACCTGCTTCTTCCAGAGATCGAAGAGCGGCTGCCCGCCTGTGTCGGCCATCGTCACTCCCCTCCCCGGCCCCGATGCATCACGAGCGCGCCGCCAGCCACGAGGCGACCTTGGGCCAGCAGTGCACCGAGGCGCCGCGCCCGGCGATGAGCGAGATGTGCCCGCCGGGCATCTCCAGGTACTCGCGGTCCGTGCTTCCCACGGCCTCGATCAGCGGCTTGACGCAGCCGGGGGGCGCGATGTTGTCCTCCCGGGCCCCCACCGCGAGGACGGGACAGGTGATGCGCGCGAGATTCACCTTCGTGCCGCCCATCACCAGCTCACCCCTGATGAGGCGGTTCTCCTGGTAGAACTCCCTCACCCACTGCCGGAAGAACTCGCCCGGGAACGCCACGTACTCGTTGGCCCACTTGTTCAGCGCGTTGAAGCCCGACACGTACTCGGGGTTCCAGAGATTCCACCACAGGTTGAGGCCCGCGCTCAGATCCATCGTCGGCTTGAGCAGCTTGAAGCCCGCCTTGATCATGTCGGACGGGACGCTGCCGAGCGTGTCCACGTACTTGTCCACGTCGAAGAACCGCGGGTCGAGCCACAGCCCGAAGAGCCCGACGTGGGCGAAGTCGATGGGACCGGCCATGTTGATGAAGTTCTTCACCGGGAACTCGGGATGCGTCGCGAGGAAGCACGCGGACAGCGGGGCGCCCATGCAGTACCCGAGCACCGATATCTCTGATGCGCCGGACGACTCCAATGCCCTCTGCGCGAGCCGCGGGAGGATCTTCGTCACCGCGTCCTCGACCGTGAGCCCGTTGTCCTCCTCGCCGAAGACGCCCCAGTCCACCAGGTAGAAGTCGAAGCCCTGCTGGGTCATGTGCTCGACGAAGGAGCCATGGGCCATGAGGTCGAAGATGTACGGGCGACTGATGCCGAGGTTCGGGACGAAGAGGAGCGGGGTGCGGTGGGTGCGCGTGGACGCGTACCGGTAGAGCCGCGACTTGTTCTTCCGGTAGATCTCCTGCCGTGGCGTGGGCCCGACCACGGGCTCCTGCGGGTTCATGACCATCTCCGCGAAGTGCTTCATGCGGAGGAGGGTGCGTTCCATCTCGTGCTGCCAGCGGGCCCGAGCCCCAGGTGAGAGCCCCGGGATCTCGGTCGCCATGGTGAACAGTTCGTCCTTCATGCCTCCCCCTTGGGCCCGGCCTTCACCCCCGAGCACGGGGCACCACCAAGCATGGTACTGCACCATGACGCTCTGCGACAATAGTATTGCGCGGCGCTCCGAACGGTACTCACAGGACCCCGTCTGCCGCCAGCTCCGCGGCCCGGCCCGGCCCGATCCCGAAGTACTTCTGCAAGATCAGGCTGTTGTGGTAGCCGGCCGGGCGGCAGGGCCACTTGAGCCGCGGCGGAGTGCCTGTCATGCGCCAAGCCGGCATCTGGAGGAGCAGCTCGCCATAGATGGGGTCGGAGAGGCGCTTCAGGCACCCGCGCTCCCACCAATGCGCCTCCGTGAGCATGCGGGTCGGGGGGTTCATGGGCCCGAAGACGATGACGCCGGGCCCCGGGTCCGCCAGCACCTTGTCCAGGATCTCGGCCGAGGTGTAGTTGGCGGACCACGCGCAGATCTCGTCGCGCAGCTGGATCTCGTTCGCGAGCGTCGTCCGCTGAAGCGTGGTGTTGAAGCGCGGGTCGTCCCCCAGCTCCGGGCGTCCCATGACGCGGCAGAGGGCGCGGAAGTTGGGGTCGGTGTAGCCCGCGATGAAGGCCCAGCCGTCCTTGACGGGCACGAAGGTGTACGGGAACACGGCCAGCTCGTAGAGTCCCGTCCGGCCCCGGATCGCACCGCTCGCGTGATAGAGGAGCACCGAGTACTCCAGATACCGCATGAGCGCCTCGGCCCCGGTGACGTCGATCATCTGCCCGCGGCCGGAGCGCTCGCGCCAGTGCAGCGCCGCCAGCGTTCCCAGCGCGCCCCAGGCCGCCTGGCCGTAGGCGCTGATCCACGACCCGACCTTCACGGGGGCCGTGTCAGGATTCCCGGTGAGGTGCAGGAGACCGGACAGCGCCTGGTCGGTGAGGTCGTGCTCGGGCGGCTGGTTCTTCGCCAGCGGCCCGAACTGCCCGTAGGCCGAGCACGCGACGTAGACGACCCGCGGGTTCAGGGCGGAGAGCTGGCGGTAGCCGATGCCGAGGCCGTCCAGGTATCCCGGCGCGAATCCCTCGATCAGCACGTCGGCGCGCGCGGCGAGCCCCTTGAGGAGCCGGCGGCCTTCACGGGTCGTGAGGTCGAGGGTCAGGTGGTAGCGGTTCCGCGCCTCCGCCACGAAGGCGAGCCCGTCGCCGCCCGCGGAGGCCTCCGCGGGCCCCCAGCGCCGCGCGGGATCGCCCCCCGGCGGCTCCACCTTGATGACTTCCGCGCCCAGCTCCGCCAGGTACGTGGCGGTGAGGAGCGCGCCGTAATGCCCGTGAGAGAGATCCAGGACCAGGAGATCGTCGAGAGCCTCGGGCTTGTCGGCGACACCGCCCGGGTCCTCGGCCGCCTTGATCCACTCGTCCCATTTCCCGTCCGGGCGGGCCTGCTCCCCCAGATGCGGGGGCATCCGCGGGGCCGCCTCTCTCGTCACACGAGCCTCCCTTCGCCCTTCCATCCCTCCGGCGGCCCCGCGCCGCGGCGGCCCTCGGTCCAGCGGCCGATGGCCCCCGCGGCCTCCAGCGCCTTGATGCGCGCGTCGTCGAGCCCGAGGATCCGCTTGAGGACCAGCTCGTTGTGGAAGCCCACGGGCTTGCCCGCCCACTTGATCCGCGCGGGCGTCGCCGAGAGCTTCGGGGCGGGCCCGTACTCCACCATGGTGCCGTACATCGGGTCCTCGTACTCCCACACCGAGCGCCGCGCCCGGAGATGCTCGCTCTCCGCGTGATCCTTGGCCGTCATGACGGGAGCCGCGGCGACGCCCGCCTTTCGGGCGGCGGCCTCCACCTGTTTCCGGCTCCTGGGGCCGCAGAAGGCGGCGAGCTTGGCGTCCATCGCCCTGGCGCTCGCCCGCTCTCGGCGCGCGGCCGCCGTCGCGAAGCGCTCGTGGCGCAGGAGCCCGGGCTCCCCGAGCATCCGGCACAGCCCGTGGAACTCCCGATCGGTGCCCGCCACCACCGCGACGTAGCCGTCGGCGCAGCGGTAGACACCCGAGGGCGTGAAGACGTGGTCGCCGTTGCCCACCTTCTGGCGGTCGCGTCCGGTGAGCCCCGCATAGAGCCACGTCCAGTCCATGGCGCGCACGAGGCCTTCGCACTGCGCCATCTCCACGAACTGCCCCTCGCCGGTGCGGGCGCGCCAGCGCAGCGCCGCCAGCGCGCCGACGGCCGACATGGAGGCGCCGAACCAGTCGCCGAGGTAGTTGCCGATCTTCGTGGGCGCTTCGCCCTCGCCCGTGATGGCCGTGAGGCCGGAGACGGCCTGGGCGAGCCCGTCGTAGGAGGCGCGCCCCTTCGAGAACGGCCCCCACTGGCCGAAGCCCGTGTTGGCCACGTAGATCAGCCGGGGGTTCACCTCGCGGAGCTGGCGATAGCCCAGGCCGAACTTCTCCTCCAGGGTACCCGCCTTGTAGTTCTCGATGACGATGTCCGAGCGCGCGGCGAGCTGACGGATCAGCGCCTGCCCCTCGGGCCGGTGCATGTCGATCCCCATGTGGTACTTGGAGTGGTTGGCGCAGAAGAAGGCCACGGAGATGTTCTTCCAGAAGAAGGAGGCGTTGCCGAGGATGCGTGTCACGTCCCCCTGCCCGGGCATCTCCACCTTGATGACCTCCGCGCCCATCTCGCCGAGGAAATCGCCGGTGGCGGGACCGAAGTAGATCACGGACAGGTCGAGCACGCGGATGCCGGCCAGCGCCTCGGGCTTCTCGTGGATCCGCGAGGGGTCGAACAGCTTCGCCGCCCAGTCGAAATAGTCCTTGGGGATCGTCATGGCCGGCAGGATATCACAGCGAGAACACTCGGCAGGACCGCTGGGAGCGCGCGCGCACCCCTCGCCCCTGCCGACGCGGGTAGCAGGGTGCGCAAGACCTCGCAGGTCGCTCAGACGGGTCCAGATGCGAGGCGGCGCCCGACGGCCGCAACCGAGGCGTACTCCGCGTGGCGAGCCGAGCCGGAGGCGAGGTGAGCGCATCCGGAGATCCGGGCGAGCGTGAGCGAGCCACATCGAGCGTGCGGCCGAGGGCGCCGTACCTCCGCAGATGGGCCTTTTTCAGCGGCCTGCTAGACCTGGAAGAGGGAGCCCACCTTCATGGCGAGCCCCATGTCGCCCTTGAGCTTGAGCTTGCCCGACATGAAGGCCATCTGCCCGGAGAGCTTGCCGCCGACCATGTCGAGCCAGTCCTGGGAGGACATGGTCAGCGTCAGGTTCGGGTTGGCTCCGGGGCCGGCGTTCACCGCGCAGGCGCCATCCTTGATCACGGCGTGCCAGGTGCCGGCCTGATCCCCCGTGATGTCGTACTGGATCGTGGCGTTGATGCCGGCGGCCTTGCTCGGCTGGAATTTGCTGGCCATCGCGTCGAAGGTCTCTTTGACGGTGGGCATCGGTGGTCCTCCTCTTCCTCGTGTGGCGTCGTTGGTCTCGTGCGCTAGAACGTGAACAGATCCATCCCCCCGGTCACCGTCAGCACGGCGCCCGTGATGTAGCGGGCGCGCTCGGAGCAGAGGAAGGCGATGGCATTGGCCACGTCCGTTGGATCGCCCTCCTTCTGCATCGCCACGCGCGTGACCATCCGGTCGTACAGCGGGGACAGGTTGGCATTGGGCCCGATGATGCCGGGGGCGATCACGTTGCTCGTGATGTTGTAGCGCGCGCCCTCCAGCGCCACCGACTTGGCGAAGCCCACCACGCCCATCTTGCTCGTCGAGTAGGCGGTCTGCCCGAAGCCGCCCATGAGGCCGGCGATGGACGCCATGCAGATCACTCGCCCCCACCTCCGCTCCCGCATGCCGGGGAACACCACCTTCGTGACGTTGTAGGTCCCGGTGAGGTTCACCGACAGGTTGAAATCCCAGTCGGCATCGCTCATGTCCTTGAGCTGGCCGAGCGTGTAGATGATCCCCGCGTTGTTGACGCAGATGTCCACGGGCCCCACCTCGCTCTGCGCCTTCTGCAGCACCTCGGCCAGCTGCGGCCGGGTGGTGATGTCCACCTCGTAGCCCCGCGCGGTGCCGCCGGCCCCGGTGATCTCCGTCGCCGTCTCCGCCGCGCCCTCGCCGTTCAGGTCGAGGACGATCACCTTGCAGCCCTCGGCCGCCAGCGTGAGGCAGTCCTGCCGGCCCAGGCTCCGCGCGCCCCCCGTGACGAGGGCCACCTTACCCCGTATCCCGAGGTCCACGGCTATTTCCCTTTGAAGTTGGCGGGGCGCTTCTGGAAGAAGGCCTGGATGCCCTCGCCCGCGTCCTCGGTCTTGAGCACCTTCTCGAAGGCCCGCACCTCGATCTCGATGGCCTGATCGATGGGCGCCTGGATCCCGTCGTCCACGGCCTCGATGATGAGGCGCGTGGCGATGGGAGGCCGCTTCGCCATCTCGCGCGCCATGGCCTTGGCGTCGTCGAGCGTCTCCCCGTCCTTCGACAGCCGGTTGACGAGCCCGAGGCGATGGCACTCGGCGGCGGGGATCTGGGTGCCGAGGATCAGGTGCTCGAGCGCCAGGCCTCGGCCGATCAGCCGCGGGAGGCGCTGGGTGCCGCCATAGCCCGGGATGAGGCCCAGATTGGACTCCGTCTGCCCCATGCGCGCCGTCTCCTTCAGGATGCGGACGTGGCAGCCCATGGAGATCTCGCAGCCGCCCCCCAGCGCATGCCCGTTGATGGCGGCGATCACCGGCTTCGGGAAGCGCTCGATACGCCGCACCACGCTGTTGCCGAAGCGAATGAACGAGCCGACGTCGGGACCGGAGAAGGCCGAGCCGAGGTCGGCGCCCGCGCAGAAGATCTTGCCGCCCGCCCCGGTGATGATGATGGACCGCACGGCGTCGTCATGCTCCAGCTCGGACAGCGCGGCGTTCAGATCGCGCATGAGCTGCTCGCTGATGGCATTGGCCGGGGGGCGGTTGAGCGTGATGACGGCGAAGCTCTCTTCGCGGGTCAGGATCAGCGTCTCGTACGGCATCGCAAGTCTCTCCTTTGTCTCGGTTAACGGACCGCGACGCCCTGCAGGAAGATGTCGGCGACCGCATCCGCCGTGTCCGCCAGCTGATAGCCGCGCTTGCCCAGCACCCAGGAGGTCGCCATCTGGTCCATGGCCCCGAACAGCGTCTTCGTGGCGATCTTGACGGGGAGAGTCGGACGGAGGCGGCCCTCGGCCACCCCCTCCTCCAGCACCGACCCGATCAGGGCGAAGTAGGAGGAGATCTCGTGGGCCGAGGCGCCGCGGAAGAACTTCTGCCCCTGGCGCTGCTCGACCTGGACGACCTCCGCCAGCTCCGGGCGCCCCTCGAGCAGCTCGAAGTGCAGATGGATGAGCCGCCGCAGCTTGGCCACCGCGTCCGGCTCGTCGGCGATGGCCTTGCGCACTGTCCCCACGAACTCCGTCATCTTCTCCCGGAAGAGGGTTACGAGGATGTCGTCCTTGGTCCGGAAGTAGAGGTAGATGGTGCCCGCCGCGATCCCCGCCTCCTTGGCGATGTCGGAGACGCGGGAGTTGTAGTAGCCCTTCCGGGCGAACACCCGAACTGCGGCGTCGATGATCTGCTGGGGCTTGTCAGGGTCTCGCATGGCGGGTGACTGAACCGCCATTCATCTTATGCGGTGGCTTCGCCGCCTGTCAATTCGAAAGTGGGCGCGGGCCCGCCACGCTCAGGATTCGCGCTGGAGCAGGCTCGACACGTAGGCCCCGAGTCGGCCGAAGTCGCTCCGGGGCAGGTTCACGAAGACGAGCACCGACCCCGTGCTGCCCACGTCCCACACCACCGCTGGCAGCGTGAGCGTGGTGCCGGGTGCCGCCGGGGAGAGAGAGAGGGTCACCAGGTCCCCGGGCTGGAGCGCCAGGTCGGTCGCGACCTTGGCGGCGAACGCGCTCAGGTCTACCGTCTCGCCGCGCGCGCTGCCGTCCATCCGCTTCTCGATGCTGACCGGCACGGGGGTGTGCACGCGCGGCGCGCGCCGCCTCGCCTCCCACGACGACACGAGCGGTTTCATGCGGCGCGCCTCGGTCTCCGGCAGGCCGATGAAGTCGAGCGCGAGGTCCTCGCTGGTCCGCCTCGCCACGCGGGCGACCACCTCGAGCCGGTCGGCCCCCTGAGGGAGCACCACGCTCGCGGTCACCGCCGCGCCGACGGGCAAGTCACTCGCGGTCCGGACGCGCATCCCCGAGGTGCTGACGTCCAGGGCCTCGCCCGTGATCACCCGCCGGTCGAAGGTCTCGATGGTCAGCGGCCAGTCCGCCCTGGCTCGCTCGGCCCCCCGCCGATCCCATCCGCTCACGCTGGCCTTCCGGGATACATGGCTACCAAGACCTTGAGGTGTCCGGCCTTGCCATGTCAAGCTCGCCAGGGTGGCCGAGCAGATCATCCCCGCCTACCACTGGCGCTGACCCCTCAGCCCGGGCTGATGATGCGGGCCAGGACCTCGGGGTCCACGTTGCCGCCCGACAGCACCACACCCACGCGCAACCCCGTCCCGAGCGGCATCTTGCCCGCCAGCACCGCCGCCGCGGCGACGGCGCCCGTCGGCTCGACGAGGAGCTTGCAGCGGAACAGCAGAAAGCGCATCGCGGCCTCGATCTCCGCGTCCGAGACGAGAAGCACGCCGGACAGGTTCTGCTGGAGCACCGGAAAGGTGAGCGCCCCCGGCGAGAGGTTGCGGATGCCATCGGCGATGGTGGGAGGCGGCGCGATGGCCACGCGCGCGCCCGTCTCGAGAGACAGGAATGTGTCGTTGGCGCTGTCTGCCTCCACCCCGAAGACGCTGATCCGTGGATGGAGCGCTTTCGCCACCGTGCTGCAGCCGGCCATGAGCCCACCGCCGCCCACGGGCGTGAGGAGGACGTCGAGTGCGCCGACCTCCTCGAACAGCTCCAGCGCCGCCGTCCCCTGCCCGGCCATGATGGCAGGGTCGTCATAGGGCGGCACCAGCACCCGCCCCGTGCGTGCCACGAGGTCCCTGGCCCGCTCCTCCCGGTCCTCGGTACGGCGGTCGTAGAAGACCACCTCGGCGCCGTAGCCGCGGGTGGCCTGGAGCTTGAGCGCGGGCGCATCCGTCGGCATCAGGATCATCGCGCTGGCCCCGGTGAGGCGCGCGGCCAGCGCGACCCCCTGGGCGTGGTTGCCGGAGGAGAAGGCCACGACGCCCCGCGCGCGCTCCGAATCCGAGAGCGACAGGAGCTTGTTGAGCGCCCCGCGGATCTTGAAGGCCCCGGCCCGCTGCAGGTTCTCGCACTTGAAGAAGACCGAGAAGCCACTGGCCTCGTCGAAGGAGCGGCTCGTCATCACAGGGGTGCGGTGGATGCGCCCATGGAGCCGCGCGGCCGCGGCCTTGACGTCGTCCAGCGTCACGATGTCGCGCATGGGGCTCCGCGATTATAGCGCCCGGCCGTTGAGAATGCCGGGCGCCGCCCGTATACTCCCGCCATGCGCTCCTCCCGCCTGTCCGGCTCCGTCGCCGCGCTCCTCGCGGCCCTCGTCCTCTCCGGGTGCTCGGTGATCTCCCTCGACCTCCAGCCGCGCATCCGCCCGCTCGTGGAAGAGACCGTGGAGGGCTCGGGCGCGGCCAAGATCGTGCTGATGGACCTCTCCGGCGTGCTGGCCGAGGACAACCCCGGGCTGTCCATCGGCACGCCGCCACCGCGGGTCCCCCTGCTCGCGCGGGTGCGCGAGGAGCTGCGGCGCGCCGACCAGGACGACCGCGTGCGGGCCCTCATCGTCCGCATCAACAGCCCGGGCGGCACCATCACGGCCTCGGACATTCTCCACCACGAGATCTCCGCCTTCAAGGCGCGGAAGAAGATCCCCGTGGTCGCGGTGATCATGGACGTGGGCGCCTCGGGCGGGTACTACGCCGCGCTGGCGGCCGACACCATCATCGCCCATCCGACGGCCATCACGGGCAGCATCGGCGTGGTCATGCTCACCGTGAACGCCCAGGGGCTGCTGGAGAAGATCGGCGTCGCGCCGCTCGCCATCAAGTCGGGGCCCAGGAAGGACGCGGGCTCGCCCTTTCGCAGCCTCACCGACGAGGAGCGCGCCATCTTCCAGGGCGTGATCGACGACATGCACGGCCGCTTCGTCCGCCTCATCGCCGCCTCCCGGAAGATGCCGGAGGAGCGCGTCCGCGCCGCGGCCGACGGGCGCATCTACACGGCCGAGCAGGCGCGCGCCCTCGGCCTCGTGGACCGGGTGGGGTATCTGGATGACGCGGTGGAGACGGCCCGGCAGGCGGCGGGGCTGAGCGAGGCGCGCATTGTCATGTACCACCGCCCGAGGGAGTACCGCGCCAACTTCTACTCCTCGACCCCGGCCGCGCCCACGGCGGAGGCGGCCGTGGCCCACCTCGCCGGCCTCGTCGGCGGCGCGGGCCCCCGCTTCCTCTACCTCTGGTGGCCCTAGCAGGCCGCTGAAACAGGCCCATCTGCGGAGGTGCGGCGCCGCCGCCTGGCAGAAACCCTAAGGGAAGACGGCGGCAACGGTGCTAGCCTGGTTCTTGATGGGCTCCCGGCCTCACGGACAGCGCCCGCGACGAGCCGCTCGGGGCTTCACCCTGATCGAGCTCATGATCGTCGTGGCCGTCATCGGCATCCTGGCGGCCATCGCCATCCCGCTCTACGCCAACATGCAGTCGCGGGCTCGCATTGCCAAGGCCGAGGCCGACGCCCGCACCCTCGTGTCGGCCATCAGCATGTACTCCTCGCACATGCGGACCCTGCCGTCCACGCTGGCCGACCTCAATGTCGCAACCACCAATAGCGATGGCATGGTGTCGGGGCCCTTCATGGCCTCGACTCCTGCCCCCCCCGCGGGCTGGAGCCCCTACGCCTACAGCTCCACGTCGCTGGGCGTCTTTGCCGTGACGACGAGCGGAGACACCACGACGGTCAGGCTGCCGTGACCCCTCGCGGACCCCGTCGTCGTCAGCGCGTCGGCGTCGAACCCGCATAGCCGCCCGCCCGATCCTGCTCCTGGTTCCAGCCTACCCACGCCGCTTCGGCACTGTCCCGGGTCAGGGAGCTGGCCTCGCCCGGCGCGCCGGAGCCGGGCACGGTGATCTCCTCGCCCGCCTTGACCATCCGTTCCCACTTGCGGTCGCCGGCAGAACCGGAGCAGGCCGCGACGCCGTGATACACGCGCAACAGCACCGACCCGTCGCCGTTGACGCGGAGCCCGGCGGCACCGCCGCGGAGACCCACCGTCACGGGCCCCGCCTGGACCTCGAGGGGCGCGCGCAGCGAGACGCCGGGGAGCACGGCGACCCAGACCCGGCCGCCGTCCATGCGAAGTGCGAGCGGGGCGCCGGCAGCCGGCGCATCGTCGGCGAGGAACACCTGGGACAGCGGCGCCAGCCGGAGCGCATGACCGCCCACGCTGCGGAGCGTGAGGCGTCCACCGGGAAGCGCGCGGGCACCCTCTCCCTTGGCGATCTGCGTCCGAAGCCTGGCCGGCTCCCACGCGTTGTGTGCCCTGCGATAGACCTCGACCTGGCCGCTGATGGTCGCCACCGTGAGCGGCGACTCGGCGGGCTGGGCGGACACCGCGCCGGCCCAGAGCGCGGCGCCGAGCAGCACGCCGAGGGCGACGCCAGCCAGGGGCGCGATCCGCACGCGCGTCACCGGCCCGTCCAGCGCGGCGGGCGCTTCTCGAAGAAGGCGGCGATTCCTTCCTTCGCGTCGTCGGACATGAAGACGAGCGTCGTCAGCTCCCGGAGGTAGCGGAGCGCCGCCCCGTACTCCATGCCGGCCTGCGCCGCAGCGGCTTCCTTGGCGATGCCGAGCGCGGTGGGCGAGAGCCCCGCCAGTGTCCGGGCCAGCGCGCTCACCGCGGTCTCCAGCTCGGCCCGCGGCACCACGCGGCTCACGAGCCCCATCTCGAAGGCCTCGCGCGCCGACACCTGCTCGCCCGTGAGGATCATCAGCATCCCGCGCTTGCGACCCACCGAGCGGAGGATGGGCGCCATGACGATGAGCGGGAGCACGCCGATCTTGATCTCCGGCAGGCCGAACACCGCATCCTCCGAGGCCACGACGATGTCGCAGCCCACGGCCAGGCCGCAGCCGCCCGCCAGCGCGAAGCCATGGACCTGGGCGATGACCGGCGTCTTCATCCGCGCCATGCCCTCGAGGATGCGCGGGAGGCCGGCGAAGGACTCGCGCGCTGCCAGGGTGGTCCCCCGATCCGCGGCGCCGCCGAGATCGGCGCCCGCGCAGAAGGCCTTGTCCCCGGCCCCGCGGAGCACGATCACGCGCGCGGCCGGGTCCGGCTCGAGGGTTCCGAGCGCCCCCTCGAGCTCCCGGACCAGGGTCTGGCTGAGCGCATTGCGCTTGTCCGGCCGGTTCAGGGTCACCGTCGCCACGCCGTCCAGCACGTCCACCAGCAGGGTCTCGTAGCTCACGGGGTCGCCTCCGCGTCGTCGAGGATGTCCAGGAACTGCTTCAGGATCCGCGCGGTCGCGCCCCACACCACGTCGGCGGCGGACACCTGGTAGAAGTGCACGGGGTGGACCTCGCCGTCCCGCTCCCACATCTCCGTGCTGAAGATGGCCGGGTCGAGCAGCCGGTCCAGCGACACCTCGATCACGCGCTCGATCTCGCGCCCGTCGGGCCGGAACTCCACGGGGCCGCGCACGATGCCCACCACCGGCGTGATCACGAACGGCGTCGCGCGGGTCGCCGTGTCGTCCAGCAGCCCCAGCACTTCCACGGCGTCGGGCGGCAGCCGGATCTCCTCCCACGCCTCGCGGAGGGCCGTCTCCACGCGCGAGGCGTCCCGCTCCTCGCAGATGCCGCCCGGGAAGGAGAACTGCCCCTTGTGGTGCGGCACGGAGTCCGACTTCTTGGTGAAGACGATGTGGGGGCCGCCGTGATCGGTGATGGGCAGGAGCACGGCGGCGCAGACGAGGTCGCTCCGGTCGAGCGCGATGCGGGGGCGCTCGGAGAGCGCCGCATCGAGCCGCGCGCGAAGGGCCTCGATCTCCACCCTAGGGCGCCCTGAAGATGCGGTCAGCCTGCTCGTCGGGCACCGATGGCATGGGCGCGTCTCCTCAGGAAGCGGGTTGAGCCACGGGAGCGGGGCGGAGCCGCTGGATCGCGAACACCGCGCCGAGAAGGGCGAAGCCGGCGAGGTCGGTGGCCAGCCCGGGCTTGATGAGGAGCAGGGCGGCGGCCAGCAGGGCGGCCCGCTCCGGCAGGCTCGCCGGCCGCAGCAGATACCCCATGGAGCCCGCGGCCAGCGCGATCACGCCGACACAGGCCGTCACCGTGGCCCAGACGATCTCCACGAGCGGCCCCTGCCAGAGGAGCGCCGGGGCATAGATGAACATGTAGGGGGCGATGAAGCCGGCGAGCCCCAGCCGGGTCGCGATGAGCGCCGTCTTCACCCAGTCCGCCCGCGCGATGGCCGCGGCCACGTACACCGCGGCGCAGACGGGGGGCGTGATGGCCGAGATGATGGCGAAGTAGAAGACGAACAGGTGGGCGGCCAGCGGCAGCGCGCCTAGCTTGATCAGGGCCGGCGCCACCACGGAGGCCGCCAGCACATAGGCCGCCGTCGTGGGCAGCCCCATCCCCAGGATCAGGCAGACGACCATGGCAAGGGATGCCCTTGCCCCCCGCCTCGAGCGCCCGCCACAGGCCCAGGACGCGCGCCCGGCAGTCCGCCAGCGAGGAGCCCGAGAGCACGAAGATGACCAGGGAGGCGATGATGGACCAGAAGGTCGAGGTCTGGGCCGTGTAGCCCTGGAGGAGGAAGTAGGTGAGCAGGATCACAGGGATGAAGAGGGCGGCCGAGCGCCGCCAGGCGAAAACGTCGCGCGCCCGGGGGATCAAGTCACGCGGGATGGTGCCGAGGCCCAGCCGCCGGGCCTCGAAGTGGATCGCGGCCCCGCAGCCCAGGTAATAGAGGATGGCCGGCAGTGCCGCCGCGATGGCCACCTGGGTATAGGAGATCTGGAGCAATTCGGCCATGATGAAGGCCCCCGCCCCCATCACCGGAGGCATGATCTGGCCCCCGGACGATGCCGTCGCCTCCACCGCCGCCGCGAACTCGGCCTTGTACTTCATCCGCTTCATCAGGGGGATGTTGAAGATGCCGTCCACCACCACGTTGGCGACGGCCGAGCCGGAGATGGTGCCGAAGAACGCGGACGAGAAGACGGAGACCTTCGCGGGACCGCCGTGGGAGCGCCCGGCGATGAGCTTGGCCAGGTCCACGAAGGTCTCACCGCCCCCCGTGTGGTAGAGAACGGCGCCAAAGACGAGGAACACCGCCACCAGGGTCGCGGAGATGCCAGTCACGTTGCCGAGGATGCCCTGCGTGGAGAGGTACAGCGACTCCTGGATCGTCACCCAGCCGAAGCCCCGGTGCCCCCACGCCCCGGGGATGGAGGCGCCGAGATAGGCGTAGGCGATGGCGATGACACCGAGCGCGGTGAAGATGAGGCCGATGGTGCGCCGCGCCGCCTCCAGAGTCAGCACGGTCAGCACCAGCGCCGCCACGGCCAGGGCCGCGTCCAGCACCGTGGGCCGGCGAGCAGACGAGCGGCCAGGCCAGGCCGGGTAGAGGAGGAAACACAGGACGAAGGCAAAAGCCAGGTGCACCGAGCGCTGGATCAGGTCGGGGAATGACCCCACGAACGGGGCGGCCGTGTAGATGTGGAAGAGCGCGAAGACCGCAGCGACGAGCGCCACGCCGGCCCCCACCGCGCCGGTGAGCGTTCTGGCGTCGGGCTCGTCGCTCTTGATCTCGCCGGGCAGGACCTCCGGCTCGACGGGGGCAGCGCTGCTGGACCGGGCTGGGGTCACGCCCCTACTTGGCCTCCTGCGGGACGAGATGGTCGGGGACCTTCACGCCCTTCTCGCGGAAGTACTTCACGGCCCCCGCATGGAGGGGGGACAGCGATTGCTCCAGCGTGGCCTTGCCCAGGTCGTCGACCAGGCCCTTGAAGGCGGCCCGCTGGTGCTCCCTGTCCTCGATCACGGCCTTGACGAGCCGGTACGCCACGTCCACCGGCATGGACTTGGGAGCCGAGAAGCCGACCACCACGGCCTGGGTCCAGAACTCGCCCATGCCCTTGACGGACCCCGCCGGCACCCTGACCCACGGGTAGTACGGGAATTGGGTCTTGACCTTGCGGACCTGCTCGTCGGTCCAGGGCAGGACGCGGATGGGCGTGCTGGTCGCGATGTCCATGGTGGAGGCGTCCAGGCGGAAGGCGTCGCCGGCCTTGGCGGTGCCGACGAGGCGCTTGTCCTTCATCGCGTCCACCAGGTCGGCGTTGCCGCCGCGGAACCAGTCGGCCTTGACGCCCAGGTGAGTGAGGGAGGCCTCGGTCATCTTCTCCGTCGCCGACCCGCGGAAGCCGGGGCTGAACTTCTTCCCGGCGAGCTCCTCGATGGACTTGACGCCCGTCTCCTCGCGGACCACGACGTACACGGCCGAGATAGTGTAGTACCAGAGATTCCTGATATCCGGGAACGGGCCGTCCTTCCAGGTTCCCTCTCCCCTGTGGGCCAGGTACACCTGCTCGTTGGTGATGAGCCCATAGTCGATCGTGCCCTTCTGCATGCGCTTGAGGTTGTCCACGGTGGCCCCGGTCTCGACGACCGAGACGTCCACCTCGGGCACCGCCGTGTTGATGGCCTTGGCTTGGCCCACGCAGTACGCGTAGTGGCTGGAGGTCGCGGCGGTGCAGCCCATGGCCAGGCGCTTCTTCTGCGCCTCCTCCTCCCTAGACTTCGGGTGCGAGGCGTCAGGCGCTCGGAGCCGGCCGGCAGCCGCCTTCGAGGCCGATCGTGAACGCGAGAATGTTCACAATGAGAGCCGGCAGGAGTCCCTGAAAGAAATCGACGGTGGCGAGGGTATCGGAAACCTGCGGGGAAGTAAAGCCGGCCGTCCCCCCCCGGCCTCGTAGGCCGGCGTCTGGATCCGCTGCTTCCAGTCCTGCCACACGACAGTCAGGCAGTCGGGCCACCGCCCCAGCACACGGTCGTCCGTGGGGACGAAGGTCGTTCCGTGGGTCTGCATCATCTCCGTGTAGATCGCGTGGGCCGCGGGGGGCGCCTCCTCCATCTCCACGAGCTTGAGCTCCTGAAAGCGGGTGGGATTGGTGTGCATCGGCAGGAGGTGCGCCCAGGGCTTGCCGGAGAGCGGGTGCCCGGAAAGCGAGGACTGGAGCGCCGAGGCGATCAGGAAGAGGAACGGGTCGCAGTAGAGGACGAAGTCGA
>JACPCX010000167.1:0-5095 GCA_016184305.1 Candidatus Rokuibacteriota bacterium
GATCTCCAGGCGCTGTCCGAGGCCGGGCGTCGCATCGTGCGCCTGCACCTCAAGGGCAAGCAGCCGGCGGGGCTCGACAAGCTCGCCCAGCTCGTCCGGGCGCTCGTCAAGAGGGCGTGACGCCGGTGGCGCCCGAGGGGGCGCCGCTGGGGAACCACAAGTCGTCCGGGGGGACACTCGGGCGCGCCGCGGGCCGCTCGCGCGCCCGGCGCTGCGGGGCTCGCCGGTTTCCAGGTCGCGGCGATTGCCGTATCCTGCCCGCATGCCTGCGATGGGGGCCTGGAAGGCGGCGGATCTCTTGACGGTCGCCTACCTCCTTGGCCTCGTCGCCCTGCTCCTTCTCTCCCGGGACCGCTTGAAACATCCCGCCAGGCTGCTGGTCACCTACCTCGTGCTCCTTGCCCTGCAGGCGGCGATCGCGGTGGGGCGGGGTCTCGGGCTTTCCCCATTCATCGCAGCCTTCTTCCCGATCGTGCCGGTCCTGGCCATCTACGCCAGCCTGGGCTTCATCCCGGAGCTCAATCCTCGGGACCGGGACCCCGCCCTCCGACGACTCGACCGCGCCGTGTTCGGCGTGGACCCCAGCGTCTGGATGGATCGCTACGCGCGCCCGTGGATCACCGAGGCGATGCAGCTCGCCTACCTCGCCTACTACGTCCTCCCCTTCGTCCTCCTGGGGACCCTCTACCGGCGAGGAGAGGAACAGGCCTTCGACCGCTCCCTCGTGGCCCTCCTTCTTTCCCACTACCTGGCCTTCATCGGGTACATGCTCGTCCCGGCCCTCGGCCCTCGTTTCCTCCTGGCCGGGCAGTACCGGACGGGCCTGCCGGGGCTGCTGATCGCGGGGCCGATCCGCGCGCTGCTCGACGCCCTGGAGGGGATCAGGCGCGACATCTTCCCGAGCGGGCACACCTCCGCGATCCTGGTCACCGCCTTCTACGCTGCCCGGTTCACGCCGGAGATGGTCCCCTGGATCCTGCCGATCGCGGGACTGATGGTCCTCTCCACCGTCTACCTGCGCTACCACTACGTGGTGGATGTCCTGGGCGGGGCGTTGCTGGCGGCCGTCTGTGTGCTTCTCGCCCGCCTCATCCAGTGAGCGAGGCGCCCGTCCCCCTCAGACCGGCCCCTCGAATATCCGGTACCGCTTCGCGACCTTCCCGCCCCACCGTTCCACCGCCCGCCGCGTCACGGCGTTCTCTTCGAGGATCCAGCCCGCCTCGACCCAGCGGTGGCCGCGGCGCTGGAGCGCCGCCAGCGCCTCGCGGAACAGCAGGGCGTCGACACCCCGACGCCGGGTCTCGGGGATGACCCCCAGCGCCATGAGCCGGACCCCCTCGAGCCGCCGCCGGCGCCAGAGGAATCGGGCCAGCCCCCACGGCGTCACCCGCCCGCGCAGCAGGCGGATGGCCGGGTTGTAATCCGGCAGGCACAGCAAGAACCCGGCGGGGCGACCGTTCGATTCGGCGATCAGGGCGAGGTCCGGCACGAGGACGTCCCGGAGCCGAGACGCCAGGCCGGACGCTTCCTCCGCCGTCATGGGCACGACGCCCCAATTCCCTCCCCAAGCCGCGTTATAGAGGCCCCGGATCAGCTCGGTCTCGGCCGAGAGGCGACGAGGATCCAGGCGCCGCACCCGAATCCCCCGTCCCTCCGCGGCCCGAGCCACGGATTCGACCCGGGCCGGCAGGGCCGGCGGGACCTCCACGACGTAGCTCACCAGGTCCCGGATCGGGCGGAGGCCCGCGCCCTCCAGGAGGGACGGGTAGTACGGGGGATTGTACGGCATCATGAGGCAGGGCGGCCGGTCGAACCCTTCGACCAGGACACCGCACTCGTCGTGCGTCGAGGGGTTGACCGGGCCTCGGACGGCGGTCAGGCCCCGCGACCGAAGCCACGCCCTTACTTCCCCCAAGAGCGCCCCGGTGACAGCAGGATCCGGGACCGCTTCGAAAAATCCGAAGAACCCCGCCCCGTCCCCCCACCGGGCCAGGTGGAGGCGGTTGACGATCCCGGCCATGCGCCCGACCACGGCGCCGCCGCAACGCGCGAGGAACAGCCGGGCCTCGGCGTGGGCGAAGAACGGGTCCGTCGGGGCGAGGCGCGCCCGCTCGTCCCGCCGGAGCGGCGGCACCCACCGCGGGTCATCCCGGTACAGCTCCTCGGGGAAGCGGAGGAAGGCGCGCAGCCCCCGGCGGCCCTCGACGGGTTCGACGATCAACTTCGTCACGGCGCTTCCCCGCGCCCCCACGCTCTCAGATGACCCTCAGGCGCTTGCCCACCTTGCGGAAGGCCGTCAGGATCCGATCGAGGTGCTCCGGCGTATGGGTCGCCATGTAGCTGGTCCGGATCAGCGCCCGGCCCTTGGGCACGGCCGGGCTCACCGCGGGGTTGCAGAAGATCCCCTGCTCCCGGAGGAGCTTCCAGAACCGGAAGGCGAGGCGGTCATCTTTCAGGATCACCGGGATGATGTGCGTCTTGCTGGCCCCCGTATCGAACCCCAAGGCGCCGAGTTCCCGCTTCATGAACCGGACGTTCTCCCACAGGCGCTCGCGCCGCTCCGGCTCGTCCTTGATCACGTCCAGCGCCGCGCCGATCGCCGCGACACACGGGGCGGGGAGGCTGGCGCTGAAGATGAAGGAGCGCGCCTGGTGCTTGAGGTAGTGGATCACTTGGGCCGGGCCGGCCACGAAGCCCCCGACGGAAGCCAGCGCCTTGCTGCAGGTCCCCACCACCAGGTCCACCTCTTTCTCGATGCCGAAGTGTTCCGGGGTCCCCCGGCCACCCTTCCCGAGGACGCCGGTGGCGTGGGCGTCGTCCACCATGACTCGGGCGCCGTAGGCCCGGGCGAGCCGGACGATCTCGGGCAGGTTCGCGATGTCCCCCTCCATGCTGAACACCCCATCCACCGCGATGAGGGTCCCCCGGCTGCGGTCCTGGCGCAGGACCCGCTCCAGGTCGGCCATGTCGTTGTGGCGGAACCGGCGGGTCTCGCCGAAGGCAAGCCGGCAGCCGTCCGTGATGCTCGCGTGGTCCCAACGGTCGGTGACGAGGAGGTCGCCCTTGCCCCCCAGGGCCGCCAGGACCCCCAGGTTGGTCTGGAAGCCGGTGGAGAAGAGGATCGCCGCGTCCCGCCGCTTGAAGCGGGCGATCTTGCGTTCCACCTCCTCATGCAGGTCGAGCGTCCCGTTCAGGAGCCGCGAGCCGCCGCACCCGGTCCCGTAGCGCTCGATGGCCCGGCGTGCCGCCTCCTTCACCCGCGGGTGCGTCGCCAGGCCGAGGTAGTTGTTGGACCCGACCATGATCAATTGCCGCCCATTGACGGTCACCTCTGGCTCCTGCGCGGACGAGATCGGCTGGAAGTACGCATAGTACCCGGCGGCCATCAACCTCCGGGGAGCCGTGAACCGCCGACACTTCTCGAAGAGTTCCATCGCTCTCCTCTTAGCGCGGGTTCCCGCCCGCAACCCAACTTGATACGCCCTCGATCCCCCCCACCAGCGCTTCGGGTTCATGCACGCCCGGGTCCAGACGTGGTTCCCGTTCACCATCCAGATCTGCCTCAACGGCCGCGAGTGGCTCGCCCAGCAGTAGTTCAGAGCCAGCCGTGGCTCAGGTACCACCGCACCGTCAGCGCCACCCCGTCCTCCAGGCCGGCGCCCGGACGGAAGGCCAGATCCCGCCTGGCCTTGCCGATGTCACACACCCAGTGTCCCAGCGCCTCCCGCACCTTCCCCCGGCTGATTACCGTCGCCCGGCCGCGGATCCGGCCCCAGGCCTCCGCCCCCGCGGCGACGGCGAACAGCAACGGGAGCGGGAGCCTGAGCGGCCGGGCCCGGATCCCCATCGCCGTCCCGAAGGCGCGCCCCACCTCCTCCCAGGTGAACGCCCCCTCGCCCGCCACGTGGTACACATCGCCGGACGGGAGTTGGGCCTCCGCCGCGGCGATGAGGGCCGGCACCAGGTCCGCGACCGCGCACAGGCTCAGCGCCCGAGGCGGCCCGCTCGGGATCGGCACGACCC
This sequence comes from Candidatus Rokuibacteriota bacterium, assembly GCA_016184305.1. Classification (GTDB taxonomy): domain Bacteria; phylum Methylomirabilota; class Methylomirabilia; order Rokubacteriales; family CSP1-6; genus UBA12499. The sequence continues at coordinate 4,024 of JACPCX010000167.1, forward strand.
CGCGCCGGACCCAGCGCGCGTAGGCCCACAGCCCCCGGTCCCGCGGCCCGTAGACCACCGGGGGACGGAGCACCACGACGCGAAGCCGGTCCCGGGCCCGGAGGACTTCCGCCTCGCCGCGAAGCTTGCTCCACCCGTAGGGGGAGACCGGCCGCGGGATCGCGCCCTCGCCGCGCGGTGCCGGCTCCGGGCTCGGCCCGATCGCGGCGAGGCTGCTCAGGTAGACCAGACGGCGAGGCGGCCCGCCAGCGGCGAGACACGCCCCGACCACGTTGCCGGTCCCCTCGGCGTTCACGCGAAAGAACTCGGCGGGGCACCGGGCCTTCGTCAGCCCGGCCACGTGGAAGACCCGGTCCACCCCGTCCACGCACCGCCGGAGGACCCCAGGGTCCGTGACGTCGCCCCGCACGAGGCGGACGGGTCGGATCCCTTCCAGCCAGCCCGGCCGATCGGCCCGGACCAGGCACACCACCTCGTCGCCTCGGGCGACCAGGGCCTCGACGAGATGGCTCCCGACGAAGCCGCTCCCCCCCGTCACCAGCGACCGCATGGCCCCGCGCATCGGCTCACCATCGCGCTACCGGGGCTTGGCCACCCCGGAGAGCAGGAAGGTCCCGCGGAACTTCACTGTCTCCAGGACCTGGAGCCCCGCCCGCCGGAAGATCCCGACCACGTCCCGGTTTGGTTCGCAGCCCCCCAGCACCCGCTTCCAGGCCGGCGCCACGAGGTCCTGCAGGCGAGCCAGGACGGGCTGCTCCGAGCGGAAGTGCTCGAAGAAGCGGAGCGTCCCGTCGCGCTTCAGCACGCGGCGCACCTCCCGCGCGGCCGCCTCGGCGTCCGGGATCGTGGCGAAAACCAGGGTCGAGATCACCGTGTCGAAGGTCCCGTTGGCGAAGGGCAGGTGCTCCCCGCAGGCGCGCACCAGGCGGATGGGGACGCGGGCCTCGCCAGCCCGCCGCCGGGCCCGGTCGAGCATGTGCGGGTCCGGGTCGATGCCGACGACGCAGGGGACAGGGCCGTAGAACGGGAAGTTCAGCCCCGTGCCGACGCCCAGCTCGAGGGTCAGGCCCGC
>JACPCX010000168.1:0-5072 GCA_016184305.1 Candidatus Rokuibacteriota bacterium
CGCGCGCAGGTTGGCTCGGGCGCGACCTCGGGCTGACCTTCTACGATGCGTCGTTCGTAGCCCTCGCCGTCGAGCTGGACTGCCCCTTCGTCACGGCGGACCGGCGGCTGTGGGAGCGCGCGCGGGGACTCCCTCGCGTGCGTCACCTGTCGCGCGTCGGCGCCCTGCGCTGACCGGGCCGGCTTCCCCTCCCGGGCCGCGAGCGCTCCATGGCACGGCGGCGCGCCGCGGGCTACGCGTCGTCGAGACGCCGGGCGAGGTCGGCAGGGTCGGTGGTCGGCGTCTCGCACACGTAGCGCCGGCACAGGTAGGCGGTGGGCCTCCCGTCCACGGCGCGGCGCCCGGCCAGGAGCGGCAGCCCCTCGATCCCCGGCGCCCCGTCAGCCGCCCCGGCCACCACGCGGTTGGGCAGGTAGCGGCCGAACACGGCCTCCAGCATCGGGGCCGCCGCGCTCCCGTCTCCGCCGGGGGGCCAGCAAAGCGCGATCTCGGCCACCGGCCCGAAATGGAAGTCGAGCGCAGAGAGATAGCGGCCGAATCCCGACGCGGAGCGCGCCATCAGATCCGCCATGGGGCGCAACGCCCGGAGCGCCTGCCGCTCGTAGCGCTCCTCGCCGAAGTGCGCCGCCAGCCGCAACAGCCAGTCGATGGCCACCGATGCGCCGGACGGCACGGCGTTGTCGAAGAGATTCCGCGGCCGCACCACGAGGGCCTCGTGGTCCGTCCCGGTGTCGAAGAAGGCCTCGCGCTCCTCGTCCCAGAAGAGGGCGAGCGCGGCTTCTGCCAGCCGGCGGGATTCGTCAAGCCAGCGCCGGTCGAAGGTGGCCTCGTACACCGTCACGAGCCCGAACCCCACCATGGCGTAGTCCTCGAGGTAACCGCGGATCCTGGCCTCGCCATCCTTCCACGATCGCTGCAGGCGTCCGCCGTCCATCATGGCCGTCGTGAGAAACTCGGCGCTGCGGACGGCGGCGGCCAGGTAGTCGGGGCGCCCGAAGGCGCGGCCGGCCTCGGCGAAGGCGGCCATGGTGAGCCCGTTCCAGGAGGCCAGCACCTTGTCGTCCAGCCCGGGGTGGACCCGCCGCTCCCTGACCTCGTACAGTGTCTTCCGCGCCTGCCCGATCAGCCGAGCGAGGCGATCCGGCGCGACCCCCAGCGCAGCGGCCACCTCGGCGGGGTCCCGTGGCACGAAGAGGATGCTGTCTCCCTCGAAGTTGGGCCCATCGTCCACGCCCCAGTGGGCGAGAGCCGCCCGGGCCGTCTCGGAGTCGGAGAGCGCCGCGCGGATCTCCTCGGGGGTCCAGACGAAGAACTTGCCCTCCACGCCTTCCGAGTCGGCGTCCTGCGCCGAGAAGAATCCGCCTGCCGGGTGAGCCATCTCGCAAAGGAGATAGTCGAGCGTCTCCTCGGTGACGCGCCGGTACTCGGGCTCGCCCGTGGCGAGCCAGCCGTGCAGGTAGAGCGAGGCGAGCTGGGCATTGTCGTAGAGCATCTTCTCAAAGTGCGGCACGAGCCAGCGGGCGTCCACCGAGTAGCGATGGAAACCGCCGCCGAGCTGATCGTACATACCGCCGCGGGCCATGCCGGTCAGCGTGCGCCTGACCATGTCCAGGACGCGCGGGTTCCCCGTCCGCCGCCAGAAGCGCAGCATGAACTCCCAGATCATGGGCTGGGGGAACTTCGGCGCCTGGCCGAGCCCGCCGGCTCGCTCGTCGAAGTCGCGGGACACCCCCTGGTAGGCCGCCAGGAGGATCTCGTCGGTGAGGAGGCTCGCCGACTGGCGCAGCCGCTCCCCCTGGCGCATCTGCTCGAGGAGCTGCTGCCCGGCCGCCACCACCTCGCCCCGGCGCGAGCGGTACGCCTCGGCCACGCCCTGGAGCACCCGCGGGAAGGCGGGCATGCCGTGACGGTCCTCCGGCGGGAAGTAGGTTCCGCCATAGAAGGGCAACCCGTCGGGAGTGAGGAACACCGTCATCGGCCAGCCGCCGTGACCGGTCATGGACTGCACCGCCTGCATGTAGATCTGGTCCACGTCCGGCCGCTCCTCGCGGTCCACCTTGATGTTGACGAAGAGCTCGTTCATGAGCCCGGCGATCGGCTCGTCCTCGAAGGACTCGCGCTCCATCACGTGACACCAGTGACAGGCCGAGTAGCCCACGGAGAGCAGGATGGCCTTGTCCTCCCGCCGCGCCCGCTCCACGGCCTCGGGGCCCCACGGGTACCAGTCCACCGGGTTGTGCGCGTGCTGGAGGAGATAGGGGCTGGTCTCGCGGCTCAGCCGATTGGTGTGCTCGGTCACGGAGGGGGAGCCGCTACGGTTGGACGAACGGGAGCGCGGCAACGCGGGCGGGGAGCTGCGCGTCCCCGTCATGGATCGACACAGCCGTCCCCGGCTCGAGGTGCTCGCGGCGGACGTAGGCCAGCGCGACCGGCACCCCCAGCGAGAGCGAGCGCACCGCGGAGGTAACCCGGCCGATCTCCTTTCCTTCGGCGTGTAGCGTGGCGCCGTGCCTCGGCACCCTCGCACCCTCGAGGACCAGGCCCCCGAGCGCGCGGTTCACGTGACCGCGGTACTTCACCCGCGCCACGACCTCCTGGCCGATATAGCAGCCCTTGGTATAGCTCACGAGCGCCTCGAGCCGCGTCTCGGGCAGGATCACCGTCTCGTCCACGTCGTGGCCGTACAGCGGCACTCCCCCCTCGACACGGAGAACCTCCCAGGCCCCGACGCCCACGGGTCGGGCTCCCCCCTCGCGGAGCGCCCGCCAGAGCGCCTCGCCGTGCTCCGGTGCCACCCAGCACTGGAAGCCCGCGCCGCCGAGCTCGGCCCGCCGGATCACCCGCACCGGCGCCCCGGCCATGTTCACCTCGACATGCGCATACGGGGCCAGGTCCAGCGCCCGGCCCGCGAGACGCTCGATCAAGGCCGGAGACCGGGGGCCCTGAATGGAGAGCACGATGAAGGCCTCGTCGGCGGCCTCGAAGTACGCCTTCTCCGAGATGAGGAAATGATCGATGACCTGGAGCACCTTCTCGGTGCTCCCCGGCGGCAGCTCGATCAGGAGCCGGTCCTCGAGGGCGTACACGGAGAGCAGCGACACGACCTTGCCGTGGGCGTCGAGGAAGGCCGCGGGGCACCCCTGCCCAGGCTGGAGCCCCTTGATGTCGTTGGTGACCATCCCGTGGAGGAACGCCGCGCGATCCCGTCCCGTGACCACGGCCTTGCCGACGAGCGAGCGGTCGGCGAGGCCAACGCCTTCGCGCACGGCGCGGTGCTCGGCCGCCGGGTCGCCGTAATGGGCAGGCAAGAGCCAGCCACAGGTCTCCTCCATCACGGCGCCCTGACCGAGATGGAGCGCCGTCAGGGCCATCTGACTCGGCATGGCTTCATTCTTGACGCGACGTCGAGGGATGTCAACTTGCGAGCCCTGCGCCAGTCGGTCACAATGACCGGCGTGCGCCACCTGCCGCTTCCAGACGTGACGGTTCGCAAGAGCTTCCAGCGCCGGCTGCTCGGCTGGTACCGCCAGCACCGCCGTGACCTGCCGTGGCGGAACACCGACGATCCCTACCACATCCTCGTCTCGGAGATCATGCTCCAGCAGACGCAGGTGGAGCGCGTGATCCCGAAGTACCGCGAGTTCCTCCGCCGCTATCCGACGCTCGCCCGCCTGGCACGGGCGCGCCCCGCGGCGGTGAGGCGGACCTGGTACCCCCTCGGCTACAACATCCGCCCCCGCCACCTCCAGGGCATCGCCCGGGAGACCCTCGCCCGCTACGGCGGAAGACTGCCCGACGATGGCAACGCCCTCCGGGCCATGCGCGGCATCGGCCGCTACACGGCAGGCGCCATCCTCTCCTTCGCCTTCGGCAGGGACGCGGCCATCGTGGACACCAACGTGAGGCGCGTCCTGGGGCGCGTCTTTCTCGGGTCGCGCCGGCTCGGTCGGCTTCGGGGAGATCGCCAGATGTGGACGCTGTCCGAGGCGCTCCTCCCGGCAGGCAAGGGTTACGACTGGAACCAGGCCCTGATGGACTTCGGGGCCACCTGGTGCACCCCGCGAGCGCCCCGGTGCCCGCGCTGCACGATGAAGACATTCTGCGCGAGCTATCCGCTGGGCGGCGCGCGCAACGGGAGACAGCATGGGCTCGCTTGATCGCAAGGTGGCGCTGGTGGCGGGCGGCGGCTCGGGCATCGGCCGCGCGACGGCCGAGCTGTTCGCCGCGGAGGGCGCGCGTGTCGTGGTCTTCGGCCGCCGAGTTGAGCCCCTGGAGCACACGGTGGACGCCATCGTCAAGGCTGGCGGCACGGCCACGGCGGTGGCAGGGGACGTGGCCAGTGAGGCCGACGCGGCGCGGCTCGTCGAGACGGCGCAGGGGGAGTACAGCGGCGTGGACGTGCTGGTCAACAGTGCCGCGGTCCGCCTGCGCGCCCCGCTCACCGAGATCAGCGCCGCCGATTTCGCCGAGGTGCTCAGGATCAACCTGGTTGGCGCCTTCGTGCTCACCAAGGCCGTCGTCCCCGCGATGCGCCGGCGTGGGGGAGGCAGCATCATTCACCTGGGCTCGGCGCTCGGCATGGTCGCGGCACCGGACTTCTCCCCCTACGTGGCCTCCAAGGGCGGCCTGCACCTTCTCGCGCGGGCCGCCGCTGTGGAGCTGGTCCAGGACGAGATCCGCGTCAACGTCGTGGCCCCCGGCACCATTGACACCCCCATGGGCCAGAGCGTGCCGGAGTTCCGCCGCCACCTGCTCAAGCACCGCATCCCTATCGGTCGGGCGGGCCACGTGGGCGACATCGCCGCAGCCTGCCTCTACCTCGCCTCCGACGCCTCCCGCTACGTGACGGGCGCGATCCTCCCCGTGGACGGAGGCTGGACCGCCTCTTAATGGGGTCAGGTCTTGCAATCCAACATCTTGTCGTAATGCAAGACCTGACCCCGATCGACGTGGTCGCGGCCGTCATCGAGCGCGGCGGGAAGATCCTCATCACCCGCCGTCCCGAAGGCTCGCACCTGGCGGGCCTCTGGGAGTTCCCCGGCGGCAAGCCCCACCCCGGAGAGAGTCTGGAG
>JACPCX010000228.1:0-1850 GCA_016184305.1 Candidatus Rokuibacteriota bacterium
CCCTCGCGGGAGTGTCTCTCCTCCCGGCCGTCTCCACCGTCGGGAGCGCGGGCCCTGCCCTGGTCGGCCAACTCACACGCTCCTCAGTGTTCCTGAGGGGGTCGTCGCCAGCGCCAGGGGGTACTCCAAGGTGATTCACGTCCGGTTCGGCGACCGCTGCAAAAACCCTGCCGCGCGATTAGGGGTCGTCCGGAAAGCTTCGTCGCCCCGGGTCCGGTTGATACAATGGCCGATACCGCAGAGACCAGGGACGATGCGACACCGGGGGATGAGATGGATGCTGTGCGCGGCGCTCCTGGCGATATGTGCCGGAGCGACGGAGGCGGCGCGCCCGGCCACGATCGAGCTCAGGTCCCGCAGCGGCACCCTCGGCTCGCTCGCCCAGGTCGCCCTCGAGGAGGGCGGCGTGTACGTCTCGGCCGAGCGGCTCGCCGCGCTCCTCAAGGGGCCAGCTTCAATCAGAACCAGTCGCGCATCACGCTCCTGGGCGCTCCCGTGACGCTGCAGGCGCCGCCGCGCGTCGGCTCCTCGGGCTGGCTGCTGCCCGACGACTTCCTCGCCAGGGGGCTCGCCAAGCTCGCGCCGGGCGTGACGGTGCTCCGGGTGGCGGCCGCGGCCACCGCGCCCAGGCGGGAGCCCAGGCCGCCGCGTCCCACGGTGGCCTTCGAGGACCTGCGACTGCGCTCGTATCCGTCCTTCACCCGGATCGTCATCGAGGCGGAGGGGGCCGTGCCCCATACCGTCGAGGCGGACAGGGGCGGGATCCGGTTGCGCCTCGCCAGGCTCGCGCTTCCGGCCCCGCAGGCGCAGGAGATCGACGACGGGCTCGTGAGCGGTCAAGGATTCCGTCCTCCAGGATCCGTATCGTGTCGTGCTCGACATACACCGCCCGAAGGAGCCCGCGGGCCCCGACGGGGGGCGGCCGGCCATACAGCCGCTCCGGCTCATCGTGCTGGACGCCGGCCACGGCGGCCACGACCCCGGCGCCATCGGCCCCAGCGGCCTCCAGGAGAAGGAGGTCGTGCTCGACGTGACGAGGCGCGTGGCCCGCATGGCCGAGGACGGGCTCGGCGTCAAGGTGGTGCTGACGCGCAGCACGGATGTGTTCGTGCCGCTGCGCGAGCGCACCAACTTCGCCAACAAGCAGCGGGCCGACCTGTTCGTCTCCATCCACGCCAACGCCCACCCGCGCGCCGTGTCCGAGGGGGTGGAGACCTACTTCCTCTCCTCCGAGGCGAGCGACACCGAGGCGCGCCAGGTCGCGGCCATCGAGAACGGCGCGGTGCAGCTCGAGACGCCCGCCTCCCGCCAGAAAACCGACCTCCTCAAGAGCATCCTGTGGGATCTGGCCCAGTCCGAGTTCCAGCAGGAGTCGAGCTTCCTGGCCGAGACGGTCCAGGACTCCATGACGCAATCCATGCGTCTCGTGAACCGCGGCGTGAAGCAGGCCGGCTTCTACGTGCTGGGTGGGGCGGCGATGCCCGCCATCCTCGTGGAGATCGGCTTCCTCACCAACCCGAGGGAGGAGCGCAAGCTCGCCACGCCGGAGTACCGTGAGGCGGCGGCCCGCGCGATCTATGCCGGCCTCACCGAGTACAAGCGCCGCTACGATCAGCGCATGCGCACCGCCCAGGCGGCTCCCGCGCGCCCCGAAAGGACCCTCCCCCGATGAGCTCGCCAGTGCCCCGCCACGACGGGCGCCTCCCCGACCAGCTCCGCGGCATCACCCTCACGCGCGACTACCTGCGCCACCCCGAGGGCTCGGTGCTCGTGGAGTTCGGCGACACCAAGGTCATCTGCACGGCGTCGCTCGAGGAGCAGGTGCCGCGCTTCCTCAAGGGGCAGGGGAA
>JACPCX010000169.1:0-5058 GCA_016184305.1 Candidatus Rokuibacteriota bacterium
CCTCCCCCATGAGAGAGGCGCGCCAGCGCCGGAGCCCGTCCACGGCGGCGAGCGCGGCGAGATCCGGGGGCGGCTCCTCCGCGAGGCGGTCGATGAGCCGCTGCGGCAGGAGGAAGCCCGGGTCCAGCGCCAGCCGTTTGGCGGCCTCGGCCCGCCAGCCGCGAAGCGCCTCGGCGCGGCGGCGCACGGATGCTGGAACCGCGGGCCGGGGCTGCCGCGCCCGCTCCGGGAGGTCCGCCTCGGGCAGCGCGAGCCCCCGCGCGATGGCCGCGAGGAGCGCCGGGCCGAAGCGCCGCACCACCTTGTCGCTGCAGCCCGGGATCTCGCGGAGGGCAGCCGCGTCCCCCGGCCGGCGCGCAGCGAGGGCGACCAGCGTCAGATGGCCCATGATCATGAACGGCGGGCGGTCCAGCTCGAGGGCCAGCCGCTCGCGCTCGCGGTGAAGCTCGCGGAGAACACCCAGCCCGCGCCGGTCGAGGTCCTTCGTGCCCTTGAGCCTCAGATAGGCGTCGGGATCCGTGATCTTCGGCGGCAGGGCGAGGGCGGCCAGCGCTCCGCACTCCTCCTCGAGCCATGCCTCGCGCCCGACAGCCCGGAGCTCGTCCCTGAGCCGCGCGCTGAGCGGGACCAGGTGCAGCACGTCGTTGAGCGCGTAGGTCTCCTGCTCCGCGCTCAGCGGCCGGCGGGACCAGTCGTCCTTCTGGCGCGACTTGCCCGGGTCCACGCCGAGGTGCGCCCTCAGCATCTCGTCGAGCCCGAGGGCCGTCAGGCCGAGGAAGCGGGCCGCCAGCGAGGTGTCGAAAAGCGAGACGACGGAGAAGCCGTAGAGCCGCTTGAGGTACGCGAGGTCATTGTCGGCGGCGTGGAAGATCTTGACGACGGCGGGATCCGCGAAGATGGGGGCCAGCGGGGCCAGGTCAGCCAGCGCCAGCGGGTCCACCAGGTGGGCGGCCCCGCGGTCCGCGGCCAGCTGCACGAGACAGAGCTTGCCGGGGTAGTGGTGGAGGCTGTCGGCCTCGGTGTCGATGGCCACGGCGGCGGCGCCCTCGAGAGAGGCGGCCAGCAGGGTGAGATCCTGCGGTGTCCTGATCCAGACCGGCGGCTGCGGGCTCATCGCCCCGGTCTCCCTTCGCGGTCCAGGTCGGGCATCGCTTTGTTATACTACGCGACCGGCGGCTGTGACTGGCGCCAATCACTCCTGTCGAGGAGGCTCTCGCATGAAGATCTCGGGTTCCACCACGGTCATCACGGGCGGCGCGTCGGGCCTCGGGCGCGCTACCGCCGAGCGGCTCCTCGCCGGCGGCGGGCGCGTCGTGCTCGTGGACCTGCCCCGCTCCCCGGGCGCCCAGGTCGCGGCCGACATGGGCGACAACGCCCTCTTCGTGCCGGCCGACGTCACCAACCCGGACGAGGTGACGGCGGCGCTGGAGGCCGCCGTCAAGCACTTCGGCGCCATCCACGCCCTCGTCAACTGCGCCGGCATCGGCACCGCCGAGAAGACCTACGGCAAGCGAGGGCCCGCCGACCTCGCCGCATTCACCAAGGTGATCCAGGTGAACCTCATCGGCCACTTCAACAGCATCCGGCTGACCGCGGCCCACATGGCGAAGAACGCGCCCGGCGAGGACGGCGAGCGCGGGGTGATCGTCAACACGGCCTCCGTCGCGGCCTTCGACGGCCAGATCGGCCAGGCCGCCTACTCGGCCTCCAAGGGCGGCATCGTCGGCATGACGCTGCCCATCGCGCGGGACCTGGCGGAGCTGGGCATCCGCGTCTGCACCATCGCCCCCGGTATCTTCGACACGCCGCTGCTCGGGACCCTGCCCGACCCCGTGCGCATCTCGCTGGGCAAGCAGGTGCCCTTCCCGTCGCGCCTGGGCCGCCCGTCGGAGTACGGGGCGCTCGCCGCCCACATCATCGAGAACGCCATGCTCAACGGCGAGACGATCAGGCTCGATGGCGCCATCCGCATGCAGCCCCGCTAGCAGGGGTCAGGTCTTGCATTACGACATCGGCGGGGGAGCGGTCTTGCATTGGGACACGGGTCAGCGCACTGGTCATCGTGTACCGCTCAGAACGCAAGAGCGGTGGGGTCGGGGCAACGTGTGGGTTTTCAAGACCTGACCCCCCGGGCGAGAGGATGATCACGGTGCGGCGGGCGGGCGAGCGCGGGCATGCCGACCACGGCTGGCTCGACACGCGCCACACCTTCTCCTTCGCGTCTTACCACGACCCCGCCCACATGGGGTTCCGGGCACTCCGCGTGATCAACGAGGACCGGGTCGCGCCCGGCACCGGCTTCGGCGCCCACTCCCACCGGGACATGGAGATCATCACCTACGTGCTCGAAGGGGGGCTCGCGCACAAGGACAGCATGGGCAATGGCTCGGTGATCCGGCCGGGCAACGTGCAGCGCATGAGCGCAGGCACGGGCGTCATCCACAGCGAGTTCAACGCCTCGGACGCGGAGCCCGCCCACTTCCTCCAGATCTGGATCCTGCCCGACCGGACGGGGCTCCCGCCCTCGTACGAGGAGAGGCAGCTCGCGCGGGAGGAGAAGCGCGGCGCGTTGCGCCTCATCGCGGCCCCGGACGGCCGCGACGGGGCGGCCACCATCCACCAGGACGCGCGGGTCTACGCCTCGGTGCTGGAGCCCGGCGAGCGGCTCAACCACCGGCTCCCGCCCGGTCGCCATGCCTGGCTCCACCTCGTCTCGGGCGCGCTCGCGCTCGGCGACCTGGCGCTCGCGGGCGGCGACGGCGTCGCCATCAGCGACGAGCCGGCGCTGTCACTGACCGCCACCGCGCCCTCGGAGCTCCTGCTCTTCGATCTGGCCTGACCCCGCAGAGGCTAGGCGTGGCTGTGCTCTTCAGGGAGGCCGAAGCGGCGGGCGGTGTCATCCTCGCAGTCAAACTGGATGAGCACGGCAGGCTCGGGGCCCACGACCCAGGCGTCGTGCCCCGGCTCGACGACGAGGGCCCTGGGCGCCACCGCTTCGAAGGCGCAGCCGTCGGCGTACTCCCCCTGGATGTGGCCGCGCGCCAGGAAGCCCACGTGGGCGTGCATGCACTGGTCCGTGCCGGCCACCGCCTGCATGTGCGTGGACCAGCGGAAGCCCGGCGGATAGACGAGCCGCTTGATCCGCCCGTTGCCGGTCTTCACCACGTCCACCATGGCCCCGCCGATCTTCTGGTGCTGGGCCCCCTCGATCCGCGCGAGGAGGGCGTCGGTGGCCGCCGGGCCCGCGGGCTTCTGCGGCCTGGAGGCGCCGGGCCTCCGCGGCGTGGCGGCAGTGGGTTCCCCGGTCGTCGACTTCCGGGCCGTGGGCTTGGTGCGGGGCCCCTTGGCACTCCTGCGTCGCGTGGTCGCCATGGTGTGGTCCTCCCGCGGCGGTGATGGTGGAGGAGACTCTGCGCTCCCGTCGCGACGGTTGTCAAGCCGCCCGCCGCCGGGATACCCTCGGCCCGAACCGAGCTCACCTCGAGGGAGACACCATGGGCAAGCTCGACGGCAAGGTCGCGATCATCACGGGAGGCACCAGCGGGATCGGCCGCCGCACGGTGGAGGTCTTCGTGGAGGAGGGTGCGTCGGTCGTCATCGCCGCCCGCCGCGAGGACCTGGGGCGGGAGATCGCCGCGGCGCTGGGCTCGCGGGCCGTCTTCCTCCGCACCGACGTCACACAGGAAGCGGACGTCAAGGCCATGGTCGCCCACGCCGTGACCCGCTTCGGCCGCCTCGACTGCCTTTTCAACAACGCGGGCGGCCCCGCCCCCGCCGGCGGCATCGAGACCATTCCCCTGGACCGCTTCGACGCCGCCATCGCCGTGCTCCTGCGCAGCGTCATGCTCGGCATGAAGCACGCCGCGCCCGTCATGAAGAAACAGGGCTCGGGGAGCATCATCAACAACGGCAGCGTGGCGGGGCTCCGCGCCGGCTACTCGTCCTCGATCATCTACGGCGCCGCCAAGGCCGCGGTGATCCACCTCACCCGCTGCGTGGCCATGGAGCTGGGCGAGCGCGGCGTGCGCGTGAACAGCATCTCCCCCGGGGCCATCGCCACGGGCATCTTCGGCAAGGTGGCGGGCCTCCCGGACGACGCCGCGGAGAAAACGGCCGAGCTGTTGAAGCAGATCTTCACCGGGATGCAGCCGCTGCCGGGGCCGGGCCTGCCCGAGGACATCGCGCAGGCGGCCGTGTGGCTGGCCAGCGATGACTCGCGCTTCATCAACGGCCACGACCTCGTCGTGGACGGCGGCATCATCGGCGGCCGGCTCTGGACGCCCCAGCAGGACGCGCTGGGGCAGATGCGCGCCGCGCTCCGCCAGGCCGCCGGACAGCCCTGAGCGGGGAGGCGGCGCCCGCCTACGCCCTCGCCAGGGGCTTGTAGCGGAGGCGATGGGGCGTGTCGGCCGCGGTGCCCAGGCGCTTGTGGCGGTCGGCCTCGTAGTCCTGGTAGTTCCCCTCGAACCAGACCACCTGGCTGTCGTCCTCGAAGGCGAGCATGTGGGTCGCGATCCGGTCCAGGAACCAGCGGTCGTGGCTGATCACCAGCACGCAGCCGGCAAAGCCCAGCAGCGCGTCCTCCAGCGCCCGGAGCGTGTCCACGTCGAGGTCGTTCGTGGGCTCGTCGAGCAGGAGGACGTTGCCGCCCGCCTGGAGCATCTTCGCGAGGTGGACGCGGTTGCGCTCGCCGCCCGAGAGATCCCCCACGCGCTTCTGCTGGTCCGAGCCCTTGAAGTTGAAGGAGGCGACGTAGGCGCGCGAGGCGATCTGCCGGGTGCCGAGCAGGATCTGCTCGGCGCCCCCCGTGATCTCCTCCCAGACGTTCTTCGCCGGGTCCAGGGCATCCCGGCTCTGGTCCACGTAGCCGAGCTTCACCGACTCGCCGACGCGTAGCGTGCCCGCATCCGGCTTCTCCGGCCCCGTGATCATGCGGAAGAGCGTCGTCTTGCCCGCGCCGTTGGCGCCGATGATGCCGACGATGCCGCCGCGGGGGAGGTTGAATGACAGGCTGTCGATGAGGAGGCGGTCGCCATAGCCCTTCGAGACCTTCTCGGC
>JACPCX010000119.1:0-26531 GCA_016184305.1 Candidatus Rokuibacteriota bacterium
GTCACGAAGGCCGGGAGGCCGCGCGCGTGCATGTCCTTGCGCCCGGCGTCGGCGGCGGCTCGACTCGGATAGTCGCCGACCCGGACGAGGTGCTCCGTCCTGGGCGCCACGTCCCCGACGCGGCGAATCTTCACGCTGAGCCCTTCGGCCGCGAGGCGGCGCGAGAGGGCCACCGCCTCGCGCAGGTCGAGCGCGGGCCTGACGGCCACCACGGCGCCTGCTTGCTGGGCTGTGCCACTTCCCCGAAGCGCCGCGGTCACCGCCGCCACGCTCGCCCCGTTGACGACCACCTCGTGACGGCTGCCCACTGCGGAGGAGCCGCGGCTGACCTTCACCACCTGGACCGGCACCTTCTGCGCTCTGAGGGTGTTCGCCAGCCGCTCCGCGTTCGTTGCGTCCTGGAAAACCCCGACCTGCACCCAGTACCTGCCGGTGCCGGCCGGGGCCGGCGCTGAGGCGTCACGCGAGCCCGCCTTGGCCGCTGGCTTCCGCGGCTCGACCGTCGGCCCTTTCGACGTGGGCGCCGACGGCGCGCTGTCCTGCCGGGGCCTGGTCTGTGCCGCGGCCGCCGGTGGCCGCTCGACCGGTGGAACGGGCTGGATCGATTCGGTCTTGCCAGGGGCCGGTGCCGGCGCTGCCGGCGACTCTGCCTTCGAGCTCATCGCAGGGATTGCGGTTGGCGCCTGTGCGGGTGGGGGTATCACCTTCGCGCCCGGGCGCTCGACGGGCGGTGTGCCGTCCAGCCAGCGGAGCACGTACGGCACGGAGACCGCGAGAATCACCGCCAGCGCCCCGAGCACGAAGAGCGCGCGGAGCCACCCGGAGGCGAGAAGGCTCCGCGGAGAGAACCGCCCGGGTTCGTCGTCGTCGAGGTACTCGTCTCGGTGTGGGCTCACGCTGGCGAAATGGTAGCACAGAGCCACGGCCTGTAAATCAATTTTCCTCAGCGTTCTGGCTAGTTAGGGGCTGTCAGCTAAGAGAGCTGCACGCCCCGAGGGATCTCTCTGGCCGGGTGGGCGGTCGGGGCTACCTTCGGGCGGAGCCGGACGACCGCCCCGCCGGCTTCCCGCCGCTCTTGCGGAAGAGGATGCGCACCGGAGATCCCGCGAACGCGTGGGCGTGCCGCAGGGAGTTGACGAGGTACCGCTCATAGGAGAAGTGGATCTTGTCGGGCAGGTTCACGCGCAGCGCGAAGGTGGGCGGAGAGACCGCCACCTGCTGGGCCGACTGAATCCGCAGCGGAACGCCGCGCGAGGACATGGGCCGTCGCTCGACCGCGGTGCGGAAGATGGTCAGGAGCTCGCCCGGCTGGAGGCGGCGCTGCGCCTCGGCCGCCACCCTGTCCACCAGGTCGAACAGCTCGCCGAGCCCGGCCCCCTCGAGCGCGGAGGTGAAGCAAACGGGTGCGTAGTCGAGGAACGGGAGGCGATCGTAGATCTGCCCCACGATGTCGGCCTTCTGCACCGAGCCCCGCGGCACGAGATCCCACTTGTTGACCGCGACCACGAGGGCCCGTCCCGCGTCATGGGCGTAGCCCGCGATGTGGGCATCCTGTGCCGTCACGCCTTCGGAGGCGTCGAGGACGAGAACCGCCACCTGACACCGCTCCAGGCTCTTGAGCGCCATCACCACGGAGAGTTTCTCGAGGGGCTCGGAGACGCGGCCCTTCCGGCGGATGCCGGCCGTGTCGACGAGCACGTAGGGACGGTCGCGGAACGTGAACGGTGTGTCGACCGAGTCGCGCGTGGTCCCGGGCGCCTCGTGGACCAGCACCCGGTGGTGGCCGAGCACGGCGTTCACGAGGGAGGACTTGCCCACGTTGGGCCGTCCCACGATGGCGACGCGCGGCCCCCCGCCTTCTGGTGCAGCCACGGGGACGGGCGCGGTCTCCCGGATCGCCTCGAGGAGCTCGGCCACGCCGCGCCCGTGCTCGGCGGAGATGGGCAGCACCTGCCCGAAGCCGAGGCGGTAGCACTCGCCCAGCGCCGCCTCCTGCCCCGCGCCGTCGATCTTGTTCGCGGCCACGACCACCGGGCGCTGACTCCGGCGCAGCGTGGCGGCGATCTCCGTCTCGAGGGGGGTGAGTCCCTGGCGGGCATCGACGACGAACACGATCGCGTCCGCCTCGGCGATGGCGACCATGATCTGTTCCCTCACGGCGGTCATGATGTCCGAGGTGATGCCGGGCTCGAAGCCCCCCGTGTCCACCACGGTGGCCTGCCAGCGCTCGAACGTGACGGTCCCGTACAGGCGATCACGCGTCACGCCGGGCACGTCGCGGACCAGCGACTGACGCCGGCCGACCAGGCGGTTGAAGAGCGTGGACTTGCCCACATTGGGCCGTCCCACGATGGCGATGATCGGGCGAATCACCTGGCCCCCGCCGTGGCGACGAGAGCGGCCAGGAGGGCTCCCGGGGAGGCCTCCACCGCCGTGACAGGCACCCCGAGCGAGGCCGCGAGGTCGGCCGGCGTCAGGTCGTCGAGGAACACTCCGGCGCTGTCACGGAGGGCCACCGCGGGAACCAGGACCTCTTCCCCGAGCGGACCGGCAGCGAGTTGCGCCTGGATGTCGCGCCCGGTGAGGAGGCCGGTCACCTCGATGGTGCCGCCAAACCACTCGTTCCGGACGGCCACGACCGTCGCCGCCAGCCCCTTCACGCTGACCCGTCGAAGGAGCGCGCGCATGCGAGGAGCGAACATCTCCCCCGTCACCACGGTGACCCGGCGTTCGCGGCCCAGGTCCGATGGCAGGCCGGGGAGCACGTGAGCGAAGCCGTCCTCGAAGCGGCGCACCAGCCCGATGCCATCCTCGGCAATGGCGAAGCCCTCGTAGGCCGGTGCCGCGGGGAGTGGCATCCCGCTCTGCAGGTAGACCTCGTCGGAGGCCCAGACGAAGCGGCTCCCGAGTCGAGCGAGGCAGTCGCGCTGCCAGCCCTGGATGGTCTGGACGAGTGCCCGCGCCTCATCCGCGGTGAGCGCCCGCAGCCGCGGCAGTCGCCCGCGGTGTTTCGTGAGGCCCACCGGGACCACGGCCATCGTGGCGACGGCCGGGAACAGCGCCGACAGCTCGCGAAAGGAGCGAGCGAGGTGCTCGCCGTCGTTCCAGCCGGGGCACAGGACGATCTGGGCGTGCATCCGGATGCCGCTCCGGGCGAGGCGCTCCATGAGCGGCAGCAGATCGCGTTTCACTCGTGGCTGCCCGAGCATCTGGTGGCGCAGCTCCATGTCGGTCGCGTGCACGGATACGTACAGCGGCGACAGCCGCTGCTCCTCGATGCGGCGGAGGTCCGGCTCCTCGAGGTCCGTCAGGGTGATGTAGTTGCCGTGGAGAAACGACAGCCGGAAGTCGTCGTCCTTCACGTAGAGACTCTTGCGCATGCCCCGCGGCAGCTGGTGGATGAAGCAGAAGACACACGTATTCGCGCAGGTGGAGATCTCCCCCGGCCGGGGCGCCAGGAGCTCGAGCCCGAGGTCCGGGCCCCGCCGCTCGAGCCGTGCGGCGACCGCCTGACCCTGCCGGTCGAGGGTGAGCGTGAGCCGCTCCTCGCCACTCTGGTAGTGGAAGTCGATGACATCGCGGAGGAGATGGCCGTTGATGGCGACGATGCGGTCGCCGGGGCGAAGCCCGGCACGCGCCGCCGGTGTCTGCGCGCGTACCGCCGCCACCACCACGCCCGCGGGGGCGTCGACCGCTGTCTTCGGCACCCCTCAGCTCCGGCCGATCACACCCGGCGGCGGGTTGATCTGCTTGAGCCCCTGGATGAGGTACTGGAGCCCCGAGGCCACGGTCAGCACCGCCGCAGCCCAGGCGAAGGCTTTCGGGACGATGGGCACGTCGAAATAGAAGAAGAGCATGGCCGCCAGGACCGTCGCCATCTGGAAGACGGTGGAGGCCTTGCCGAGCCACGTGGGCGCTGGCTGGATGGTGCCCCCCGAGATGTGGATCACCAGCACTCCCACGGTGAGAATAAGATCGCGGCTCACGACCACGGCCGTGATCCAGAACGGGATGACTCGCAGATAGGCCAGCGTGACGAACGCCGAGGTGAGCAGGAGCTTGTCAGCGACCGGATCGAGAAATGCGCCCAGCCGGGTCTTCTGGCCGTGGGTGCGCGCGATGTAGCCGTCGAGCAAGTCGGTGAGGCTCGCCAGGCAGAACACCACGAACGCCGCGGTGGCCCGCCGGTACACCAGCAGGGTCACGAAGACGGGGATCAGCAGGATGCGCAGTGTGGTGAGCCAGTTTGCGAGTCCCATGGGATCGAGGGGGCTGCTGCCGCCTGATTGTAGCACCGGCCCTCGGCCGGCCGGCGGGAAAGCGCCTCGGGATTCGGCTGCCCTCAGCCGGCGTCGCGGTAGGGCTCGAGCGGGCCGAGCAGACGCGGCGGCAGCTCGACCTCGAGCCGGATGCCGTCGGGCTCGTCGGAGCGCGCCAGGACGCGCCCGCGATCGTAACAGAGCGACAGGGCCAGGCCATCCCGGTAGGGGATCCGCAAGACCGCCCGCTCCACCCGGCCGCGCAGCGCGCTGTCGATTCGATCCAGCAGGCGATCCATCCCCGCGCCGGTGTGCGCCGAGATGGGGACGCCGTCGAAGCGCTTGACCAGCATCCGCGGCGGCGCGCCGCCTTCCAGCTTATCGATCTTGTTCAGCGCCACGACGGTCGGGCGGCCCACCAGCCCCAGCTCGGCCAGGAGGCTCTCCACCGCCGCTGCCTGCTCCTCGAGACCCGGATGGCTCGCATCCAGCACGTGGACGAGCAGGTCGGCTTGCTCCAGCTCCTCGAGCGTGGCCTTGAATGCCTCCACGAGCTGATGCGGCAGCTTCCGGATGAACCCGACAGTGTCGGTGAGGATGAACGGCGAGTGCTCCCCGCCGGCGACGAGCCGGGCCGTGGGGTCGAGGGTGACGAAGAGCTGGTCAGCCGCCGGCCGGCCGGCGCCCGTGAGCCGGTTGAGGAGCGTGGTCTTCCCTGAATTGGTGTACCCGACGAGCGCCACCACCGAGAACCCCGTCGCCTTCCTCCGCTCCCGCACGCGACGGCGGTGGGAGCGTACCCGCCGGAGCTCACCCCGGATCTTCTCGATGCGGTGGCGGATGATGCGCCGGTCGGACTCGAGCTGCGTCTCCCCTGGGCCTCGGGTTCCGATCCCGCCGCCGAGCCGCTCCAGGTGCTTCCACTGCCTCACGAGCCGCGGCAGCAGGTACGATAGCTGCGCCAGCTCCACCTGGAGCTTGCCCTCCATGCTGCGGGCCCGCTGGGCGAAGAGGTCGAGGATGAGAGCGGTCCGGTCGATGACCTTGAGGCCCAGCGACCCCCCGAGGTTCCGCTCCTGCACGGGAGACAGCGGGTCGTCGGAGATCATGAGGTCGGCACCGTGCTGGCGCGACCATTCCCGGAGATCCTCCACCTTTCCCTTGCCGAAGTACAGTGCCGGTGTCGGCGCCTTCCGCTCTTGCGTGACGCGACCCACCACCTCTGCCCCGGCCGACTCCGCCAGCCGCTCCAGCTCGTCCAGTGACTCCTCCACCTCGAAGCGCCGCTGGGTCGGGAGCCGGACGGCGCCCAGCACGGCTTTCTCGCGTCCGGTCACTCGATCAGTCCCTCCTTCGTCAGCTGCTGCGCGATGGCGTCGGCGGCTCCGTCGAGCCCGCCGAGCGCGTCCACGTTGATCCACCGGATCTCCGGGTCCCGGGCGAACCACGTCATCTGCCGCTTCGCGTAGCGCCCGGTGTCGCGGATCATGAGACGGATCGCGTCCGCCTCCGGCATCCGTCCCCTGACCACCGCGCAGAAGTGGCGGTAGCCGATGCCGCCCATGGCCGGAAGCGTCTCGGCGAAGCCGGCGGTGAGGAGCCGTCTCACCTCCTCGATCATCCCACGGGCGACCATACCCTGCACGCGATCCGCGATCCGGCGGCGAAGGATCTCGCGCGGCTGGCAGAGGCCCACCATGACCAGCCTGAAGGGGGGAATCGCGGTCGCCCAGCTACTCACGGGGCGCCGCTCCCCGGCGCGGCCCTCCGGGCTCCCCGCGAGCGCGATCTCAAGAGCCCGGATGACACGCACGCGATCGTTCGGATGGAGGCGGTCGGCGGCAACGGGATCGTGCTCGCGCAGCCGGCCGTGCAGCACCGCCGAGCCCTGGGTGCGCCCCATGGACTCGAGCTCCCGCCGGAGGGCGGGGTCGGCCGCCGGCGCCGGGTCGAGTCCCTTGAGGAGGGCGCGCACGTAGAGGCCGGTGCCGCCCACCACGGCTGGCAGTCGACCCCGGCCCCGGATCTCGGCGAGGGCGCGGCGGGCGTCGTTGCGGAACCGCGCCGCGTGGTAGCGCTCGTGCGGCTCCACGACGTCGATGAGGTGGTGGGGCACCACCCGCAGCTCGTCCGGCGAAGGCTTTCCGGTGCCGACGTCCATGCCGCGGTAGACCTGGCGCGAATCGGCGCTCACCACCTCGAGCGGTATCCGGCCCGCGAGGCGCACCGCGACGGCGGTCTTGCCCACTGCCGTGGGCCCCACGATGACGAGCAAGGGGGGCTGCGGCTCGCCGCCTCGCTCCGCTCGGGGGATCTCCATGTCCGCTCGCCTCGGCGCGCGTTGCGCTTCCTCGGTCCATCGGCTCGGCTCGCCTCCGGCTGCGCCTCGCACTGCGGGCTGCGGCTCGCCACCTCGCTCCGCTCGGGGGATTTCCATGCGGCGGATCTCCCGAAGGGACAGCCGCGAGACGACGGGCCGGCCATGCGGGCAGAAGTAGGGCTCCTGCGCTGCGGAGAGGTCCAAGATCAGGCGCCGCATCTCCTCCCGCTCCAGGGGCGCCGGCGCCTTGATGGCCGCCCGGCAGGCGACGAAGGCCAGCGCCCGGTCGAGGAGCGGGCCCTCGGCTTCTCGTCCGGGCGCGGCCACTTCCTCGATCATCCGCTCGATGAGCCGCCTCGGCTCCCGGCCGCCGAGGAGCACCGGGACGGAGCGGAGGAGCACCGTGGCGCCGCCGAAGCCCTCGAGTGCAAACCCGAGACGCTCGAGCGTTGGCGCCCACTCGGTGAGGAGCGTGGCGTCGGCTGGCGCCAGGTCGAGGGGCTGGGGAAAGAGGAGCTCCTGGGCGGGAAGGGCGTCTCCCGCGAGGTCGGCCCGCAGCCGCTCGAACAGCACCCGCTCATGGGCCACGTGCTGGTCGATGAAGAAGACCTCGTCGTCGCTGGCCGATACGATGAACGTGTCCTGGACCTGCCCGACGACCTCGCCGAACCGATCACCGGCCGGCGGTCGCGCTTCCTCCATGAACAGCGCGCCCTGCCCCCCGGAGACGCCTGCGCTCGCCCAGACCGGCTCGGTGCGCTGCGCCGCGCCACCGGCGGCGCCGGCGTCCGTCCAGGAGGGCGGCGCGGTGCCGAGTCCCTGCTGGTGCTGGACCACGGAAGCGGAGCGCAGGGCGTCCTGCACGGCGAGGAAGAGCATCTCCTGGATCACCCTCGGGGATCTGAACCGAACCCAGGCCTTCGTCGGGTGGACATTGACGTCCACCTCCTGTGGGGGGAGCGCGAGCGACACCACGGCGGTCGGGAACTGGTCCCGCGCGAGCAGCGGCCGGTAGGCGTCGACGAGCGTCTGCGTCAAGAGCGAGTCCCTGACGGGGCGTCCATTGACGATGAGCGTGATCGCGTCGCGGCTGCCCCCGGCCGCCTGGGGAGGTGCGACGAGACCGGCGAGCGTGATGGAATGGTCGGCCCGCGCCACGTCGAGCATCCGGCCGGCCAGCTCGTAGCCATGGAGCGCACCCACACGGTCGCGGAGCGTGGCTGCCCTCGGCGCCGCGAGCAGCGGCTTGCCGTCGTTCGCCACGTGGACGTGGATCTCCGGATGGGCCAGCGCGATCGCCTGGAGGAGGCGGAGGATCATGGCGAGCTCGGCGCGGGCCCCCTTGAGGAACTTGAGCCGACCCGGCGTGTTGAAGAACAGGTCCGCGATCTCCACGGTGGTGCCGGGCGTGGCGGCGACACTCATCGGCGCTCCCGCGGTGCCGCCTTCCCCCCGCACCAGGGTCCCCGCTGCGGAGCCCCGCGGACACGACAGGAGGGAGAAGCGGCTCACCGCGCAGATGGCAGGCAGTGCCTCCCCCCGGAAGCCGAGGGTCTGGATGGCGTCCAGATCCGCCTCGTCAGCGATCTTGGAAGTTGCATGGCGCAAGAGCGCCAGGCTCATTTCCTCCGCCGTCATCCCGATCCCATCGTCCAGGATACGCACGAGCTGCCTGCCCGCATCCCGGAGCTCCACGACGACGCGCGCGCAGCCGGCGTCGATGGAGTTCTCGACCAGCTCCTTCACCACGGATGCCGGCCGCTCGACCACCTCGCCGGCGGCGATCTTGTTCACCAGGTGGTCGGGCAGCCTGTGAATGCGAGGACTATTCATTGCTGACGTTCTTTCAGCTGGCGCTGCCAGTGGGCGAGGAGATTGAGCGCCTGGAGCGGTGTCAGCGAGGCCACGTCGAGCGCGGCCAGGTCGCGGACGAGCGGGTCGCCGGAGGGCGGGAAGAGCCCCAGCTGTACCGGCGCGTCCGTGGCCGGGGCCGCGGCAGCCGTGAGCGCCGCCCGCTCGCTCTCGAGCTCTCCCAGGATGCTCCTGGCGCGGTCGATGACCGCCGGCGGAAGCCCCGCCAGTCGCGCGACCTGGATCCCGTAGGACCGGTCCGTGCCCCCGGGGCGCACCTGGTGGAGAAAGATGATCTCGTCGTTCCACTCCTTGACCGCCACGTGGAAGTTGCGGACGCGGGGAAGTTGCTCCGCCAGGGCCGTCAGCTCGTGGTAATGCGTCGCGAAGAGCACCTTGGCGCCCCGCCCGCGCTCGTGCAGCTCCTCCGTCACCGCCCACGCGATGGCCAGGCCGTCGAAGGTGGAGGTGCCGCGCCCCACCTCGTCGAGCAGGATCAGACTGCGCGGCGTGGCGTTGTGCAGGATGCTCGCGGTCTCGACCATCTCCACGAGGAACGTGCTTTGCCCTCGCGCGAGGTTGTCCTGGGCGCCCACCCGTGTCAGCACCCGGTCGACGAGGCCGATCCGTGCCGAGCGTGCCGGCAGGAACGCACCCACCTGCGCCAGGATGGCCAGCAGGGCCGTCTGGCGCATGTAGACGCTCTTGCCGCTCATGTTGGGGCCGGTGAGGATGATGATCTGCGCCGAAGCCGGGTCGAGGCTCACGTCATTGGGTGTGAAGGACTGCCCACCGGTGGAGTCGAGCACCGGGTGGCGCCCCTCGACGATCTCGAGCCCGACGCCCTCGTCCACCACGGGCCGCACATGCCCACGCTGGTGAGCCACCTCGCCCAGCGACTGGAGCGCGTCGACCGCTCCCACCGCGCGAGCCATCCGCAGGAGGCCCTCCGCCTCGGCGGCCACGGCAGAGCGGACCTGCTCGAAGAGCTCGAGCTCGAGCCGCGCCATGCGCTCCTCGGCGCCGAGGGCCCGGCTCTCGTACTCCTTCAGCTCCGCGGTGATGAACCGCTCGGCCCCCACGAGCGTCTGGCGCCTCACGTACTCCGCCGGGACCTTGGCGGCATGGGTGTTGCTCACCTCGATGGCGTAGCCGAAGACCCGGTTGAAGCGCACGCGGAGGGTCGGAATGCCGGTGCGCTCGCGCTCCCGCCGCTCGAGCGACGTGATCCACCCCTTCGCCTCGCGCTGGGCGAGCCGGAGCTCCCGCAGCTCGGCGCTCCAGCCTTCGCGGATCAGCCCCCCGTCGCGAAGACTCAGGGGTGGGTCGTCCTCCAGCGCCTCCTCCAGAAGCCTGACGAGCCCCGACAGGGGCGCGATCCCCTCCCCCAAGCGCAGCAGTAGCGGCGACGGAAGCCTCCCCACCGCGTCCCGGACGGCCGGGAGCTCCCGCAGATAGGCGCGCAGTGCGATGAGGTCGCGGGCGTGAGCCACGCCCAGCGCCGCCCGGCTCGCCAGGCGCTCGACGTCGCCGATGCCGGCGAGGCGCGCCCTGAGCGCCGTGCGCTCGGCCGGGGCCTCGGCCAGGGCACCGACGGCGTCCTGGCGCTCCCGGATCCGATCGAGATCCAGCAGCGGGCGCAGGAGCCAGTGCCGCAGGAGCCGCGCTCCCATGGGTGTCCGCGTCGTGTCGAGCGTCGCCAAGAGGGACCCGCGGGCCGTCCGATCCTGCGCGGTCTCGAAGAGCTCGAGTGTCGCGACGGCGGTACGGTCGAGGATCATGGCATCTCCCGAGACGAAGCGCTGGATGCGGGTAAGATGGGAGAGGCGTTCCCCCTGCGTGTCCCTGAGGTATGCAAAGGCCGCCCCGGCCGCCTGGATGCCGGCGGCGAGGGCGCCGAGGCCGAAGGCCTCCAGGCTCGGGACCTTGAAGTGGGCGGTCAAGCGCTCCTGCGCCGCCCGGGCCGAGAACCAGGAGGGCTCGACGCAGGTCAACGGGATGCCGAGGTCGCCGAGTGTCCGGGCCAGGACAGCGTCAGCGCCGTGAGCCACGAGGATCTCGGCTGGCCGCCGGAGCAACGCCGCCTCCAGCAGGGTCTCCCCCGCCCCCTCCTCCTCCCCTACCCAGAAATCCCCTGTGGAGATGTCCGCGAGCGCCACGCCCAGGCTCCCCGGGCCCCTGTGCACGGCGAGGAGGAAGTTGTTCGCGGCCCCGTCGAGGTACTGCGTGTCCGTCACCGTGCCTGGAGTGATCACGCGCACCACTTCGCGGCGCACCAGTTTCTTGCCCTTGACCGGCGCCTCCATTTGCTCGCACACCGCCACCTTCTGTCCGGCGCGGATGAGGCGGCCGATGTAGCCGTCGGCGGCGTGGTGCGGGATGCCGGCCATGGGAACGTCCTGGCGCGCGGTGAGCGTGATCTGCAGGAGTCGCGCCCCGAGGTGGGCGTCCTCGAAGAACATCTCGTAGAAGTCCCCGAGGCGGAAGAGCAGCAGGTACTCCGGGTAGCGGCGCTTCAGCTCCCGGTACTGCCGCATCATCGGCGTGAGCTCGGCAGCGCCCTCCATCACGAGCGCAGCGCTGCCGACAGGCGATCGTAGGTGTCCTGGAGGGATTCGGGGAGGACCTTGGTGTCGCCGATCGTGGCCATGAAGCTGGTGTCGCCGTTCCAGCGCGGCACCACGTGCACGTGGAGGTGCCCGGCGACGCCGGCGCCGGCTACGGCGCCCTGGTTCACGCCCACGTTGAAGCCATCGGGCCCGTAGACGACCCGGAGCGCCCGCACCGCGATCTGGACGAGCCGCATGCAGTCGGCCAGCTCGTCCAGCGACGCCTCGTCGAGCCCCGCCACGTGCCGGGTGACCACGGCCAGGAGGTGGCCACAGGCGTAGGGATAGGCATTGAGGACGAGAAAGGCGCGCTCACCACGATGGAGGACCAGGGACTGACGATCATCACCGGAGGACAGCGCGGCGCAGAAGACGCAGGCGTTACCGGGCGCCCCAGCGGTCGAGACGTAACTCATCCGCCACGGTGCCCACAGGCGATCCACTCGATTTCAGGTGTTGACGAGCTCGCGGAGCCGCTTGCCGACCTTGAAGAACGGGACGCGCTTCTCGGGGACGCTGACGCTGTCCCCCGTCTTCGGGTTGCGTCCCTTCCGGGAGTTCCGATGCCGGATCCTGAAGCTGCCGAACCCGCGCAACTCCACCTTGTCGCCCTTGGCCAAGGCGTCGGTGATGTTGTCGAAGACGGTGTTGATGATCAGCTCCGTCTCCTTCTTCGTGAGGCTCGACAGTCTGGATACTTCCTCGATCAGATCCGCTTTGGTCATGACCGGACTCCCTCCACAGGGCCGCTCTCGCTGCCCCGGAACCGGTTGCTGGTCGGACGGAACCGGCCGCGCCCGTCGAGAAACGCTAGCATGGGGGTCGAAAGTTTGTCAAGAAGGTTACGGGGTTAGGGCTCATGAGGGGCTCCCCATCCTGCCTAGTCCATCAGATAGAGCGGGGTGCGGAGCGATGGCAGCGCGGGGAGCAAGGCGCCGGAACCGCCCATCCCCAGCTGATTGCGCAGGAGATCCGTCAGGGAGAAGCGCCGGCGAGGCAGCAGGAGCCTGGGGCGCTCGGGCAGCCCGGCGAGCTTCGCCGCCGCCTCGATCGCCTCCTCGAGGCCCCCGAGCTCATCCACCATCTTGAGCGCGCGGGCCTGCTGCCCGGAGTAGATCCGCCCATCGGCGAAGGCGAGGACCGTGGCGCGGTCGAGCCCGCGCCCCTCGGCCACGGCCGCCACGAACTGCCCGTACACATCGTCCAGCAGCAGCTGGAGAATGCGCCGCTCCCCCGGGGACATGGTCCGTGCGAAGTTGCCCACGTCCTTGTAGGCCCCGGCCTTCACCACCACGTACTCGACGCCCACCTTCTTGAGGAGGCCCTCCACGTTGGCCATCTGCATGACCACGCCGATGGACCCCGTGAGCGTACCCGGGTTGGCATAGATGCGATCCGCGGCGGTCGCCACGTAGTAGCCGCCGGAGGCGGCCACCGCTGCCAGCGACGCCACCACGGGCTTGCCGGCCTTCCGGACCCGCTGCACGGCAGCGAAGATCTCCTGGGTGGGCCCCACCACGCCCCCCGGGCTGTTCACCCGGAGGACGACGGCACGCACGGCGGGGTTGTCGATGTGCTCGCGGAGCTCGCGGACCGTGGCGTCGCCGTCCACGAGGATGCCCTGGACCTCGACGATCGCGACCCGCGGGCCCCCGGGCAGTACACCGTCCTCCAGCACCGCCATGAGGGCCCAGACCGTCAGCAGGAACACGGCCAGGATCACAGTCGTGAGCCCGAGCCCCAGCATCAGGCTGCGGGCGCGAGAGGCCATCGCCTAGTCCTCGTCGTCGAAGTCGTCGCCCCCCCGCCGCTTGCGTGCCTTCCCCCGGCCGCGGGTGTCCTGCTGCTGCGGCTCCTCCAGGATCGCCGCCGCCAGCTCTTTCAGCGACAGCCCGATCCGACGCTCGGTGGGGTCCACGCGGATCACGAGCAGGGTGAGCTCGTCCCCGACGTTGACGATCTCCGCAGGCGACGCGATGGGCCGGCTGGACATCTGGGAGATGTGCAGGAGGCCGTCCACGCCGGGCTCCAGCTCCACGAAGGCGCCGAAGTCGGTGAGGCGGACGACCTTGCCGGTCACCCGCGAGCCCATGGGGTAGCGCTGGGAGACGCTCTCCCACGGGTCCGGCTGGATCTGCTTGAGGCCGAGAGAGATGCGCTTGTTCTCGCGGTCCACGTTGAGGATCTGCGTCTCGATGGCTTGCCCCTTCTTCAGGAGCTCCGAGGGGTGGCCGATGTTCCGGGTCCAGGACATGTCGGAGATGTGCAGGAGGCCGTCCACGCCGGGCTCCAGCTCCACGAAGGCGCCGAAGTCGGTGAGGTTGCGCACCTTCCCCTGCACGCGCAGCCCGGGCTTGTACCGCTCGTCGATGCTGGACCACGGGTCGCTCTCCACCTGCTTCATGCCCAGAGAGATGCGCTTCGTGGCCTTGTTGACGTCCAGCACCTGCACCTCGACGGTGTCTCCCACGTTGACGAGCTTCGAGGGATGGCGTACCCGCCGCGTCCACGACATCTCCGACACGTGCACGAGGCCTTCCACGCCGGGCTCGAGCTCGATGAAGGCGCCGTAGTTGGTGAGGCTCACGACTCGCCCGGCGACCTTTCCGCCCACCGGGTAGCGCTCGTCCACCGTCGCCCACGGGTCCAGGGACTTCTGCTTGTACCCGAGGGAGACCCGGCCCGTTTCCCGGTCGAAGTGCAGCACCACGACCTCGACCTGGTCCCCGACCTGGAAGATCTCCGAGGGGTGGCCGATCCGCCCCCAGGACATGTCGGTGACATGCAGCAGGCCGTCGATGCCCCCGAGGTCGATGAAGGCCCCGTAGTCCGTGATGTTCTTCACGGTCCCCGTCAGCGCCATGCCTTCGCTCAGGACGGCCAGGGTGTGCTTCTTCTTCTCCTCGCGCTCCTCCTCCAGCACGATCCGTCGCGAGAGGACGACGTTGCCCCGGCGGCGGTTCAGCTTGATGACCTTGGCGCGGATCGTCTGCCCCACGAGGGCGCCGAGGTTCTTCACCGGGCGCAGATCCACCTGCGACCCCGGCAGGAAGGCGCGCACGCCCACGTCCACCGCGAGGCCGCCCTTGACCACCTCCACGACGCGGCCCTCCACGGGCGTTCCGCTGTCGTACGAGCGCGAGATGGCGTCCCAGACCTTGATCTTGTCCGCCTTGTCCTTGGAGAGGACGATCAGGCCCTCGTTGTCCTCCTTCGCCTCGAGGTAGACCTCGATCTCATCGCCAACCTTCGGGACCCCGGTGTGCCGGAACTCCTCGATGGCGATGGTGCCCTCGCTCTTGTAGCCGATGTCCACGAGCACCTCGCTGCCGCGCACCTCGACGACGAGCCCGCGGACCACCTCCCCTTCTTCGATGTCGTTGCTGCCCTTGGCGAACCACTCCTCCATCGTCTCTTCCCGGGTCTCTCCCACCTCCCTCTGAGTGGCCGTGGGGCCCTGCGCCTTCTGGTTATCCGTCTCCATATTCTGCTGACTTCCTCCTTGGTGGATATCGCCGGTACGGGCGCTTGGCCCGTGCCTGGCGTCGAACCCGTGCTCTACCCGCTCTGCTCGCCGAGCTGCGCGATGGCGCGCATCATCTCCTCGGTGGCCTCGCGGTACCGCTCCTTGCTCCGCCCCGGCGCCTCCGCCTTGAAGGAGAGAGGCGGCCCGAACGTCACGCGCACCTTCACCGGCCTCGGGATCACTCGACCGCGGGGCAACGCCCGCCCGGAGCCCGAGACGTAGGCCGGCACCACCGCCGCTCCGCTCAGCACCGCGAGCATCCCGGCCCCGGCCTTGCCCTCGCGCATAGTCCCCTCGTCGCCCCGGGTGCCCTCGGGGAACACCAGGAGGGCCTTCCCCTCTTGGAGGACCCGGAGGGCCGCCTTCAGCGCTTTCGCGTCAGTCCCGTCGCGCCGGACGGGCCGGGCGTTGACCCCCCGGAGCACCCAGCCGAGCAGCGGGATGTCGAACAGCTCCGCCTTCGCCATGAAGCAGAGCCGCCTCCGCGTTGCCCCGCCGACGAACGGCGGGTCCAGGATGCTCACGTGGTTCGACACGATGAGCACCGGCCCGGTCGGCGGCACCCGATCCGCCCCCCGGACCTCGACCCGGAAGACGAGGCGCATCAGGGCCACCGCGATGGGCTTCAGGACCCCGTACAGCACCGGATCCGCTCGACCTCCGCGAGGAGTCGCGTGACGACCGCTTCGGGCTCGAGCCCGGTGGAGTCGACCACCACGGCCCCGGACGGCTTGACCAGGGGAGCCAGCGCCCGGCCCATGTCCTGGCGATCGCGGCGAAGGACCTCTTCGCGCACGGCCGTCAAGTCCACGGTGACGCCGCGGTCCGCCAGCTCTTCCAGGCGCCGTCGGGCTCGCGTCTCGAGGTCCGCGTCGAGGTAGAACTTCACCTCGGCGTCGGGACAGACCACGCTGCCCGTGTCCCGCCCCTCCAGCACCACGCCTCCCGGGGTCGCCAGCGCGCGCTGCAGCGGCGTGAGCTTATCACGCACCGGCGGCAGCGCCGTCAGGGCGGAGGTCAGCTCACCGATGGCCGGTGTCCGGATCTCCGCCGTGACGTCCCGCCCGTTGACGAACACCTTGTCCTCGACCAGCTCCACCGTGGTCCTCGCCAGGACTTCCCGCAGCGCCGGGCCGTCCTCGGCGGCAATGCCCGCCCGCTGCACCGCCCAGGCCAGTCCCCGGTACATGGCCCCCGTGTCGAGCAGCCGGAACCCGAGCCGCCGCGCCAGCTCCCGGGCAGCCCTGGACTTGCCAGCCCCCGCCGGCCCGTCGATGGTGACCACAGGCTTCTTCCTGCCGCAGCCCGTCACGCCGACCCTCTCGCGCACGGCGTGTCGGCCAGGGCGTTCAGCGTGTCGAGGAACCCCGGGAAGGAGGTGGCGATGCAGTCCGTATCCTCTACCACCGTCTCCCCGTCCGCAAGCAGTCCGGCGACGACCAGCGCCATGGCCATGCGGTGGTCCCCGCCGCTCGAGACGGTGGCGCCGCGGAGCCGCGTGCCCCCATGGATCTGGAGTCCGTCGGGCCGCTCGGAGACGCGCGCCCCCATGCGGCCAAGCTCGGCGGCAATGGCGTGGATGCGGTCGGACTCCTTCACGCGGAGCTCGGCGGCATCGCGGATCTCGGTGATCCCCTCCGCCACGCAGGCCGCCACCGCGAGCGCCGGGATCTCATCGATGAGGCGCGGGATCAGCGGACCCCGGACCACGGTGCCCCGGAGCGCGGACGAGGTCACGCGGAGGTCGGCCGCGGGCTCCGCCGCGGTCGCGCCGAGTCCGAGGCCGCTCTCCTGTCGTGAGATGCGGGCGCCCATCTGCGCGAGAACGTCGAGAAGCCCGGTCCGCGTAGGATTGACTCCCACACCCTTCACCGTCACCGCTGCATCGGGCCCCGCCGCGGCTGCCGCCAGGAAGAAGGCCGCGGACGAGATGTCCCCCGGCACCGACACCGGTTGCCCCCTGAGCTGGCCTCCGGGGTGCAGCGTCACGGTTCGGCCCGCGATGGAGAGGTTCGCGCCGAAGGCGCCCAGCATGCGCTCGGTGTGGTCCCGCGACTGCGCCGGCTCCTCCACCGTCACCGGTCCATCCGCCCACAGCCCCGCCAGCAGCACGGCCGTCTTCACCTGGGCCGAGGCGACCGGTGAGACGAAGCGGAGCGCGCGGAGCGGCCGCGTACCGGTCACGGCGAGGGGCAGCCGGCTTCCGCCCTGCCGGCCCACCACCGTCGCTCCCATCTGGCGCAGTGGAGTCGACACCCGGTCCATGGGCCTCCGCCGGAGCGAGGCATCGCCGGTCAATACGCTCCAGAAGGGCTGGGCGGCCAGCACGCCGATGAGCAGGCGCGCTGTTGTGCCGGAGTTGCCGCAGTCGATGACGTCATCGGGCTCGAGCAGGGCGGCGAGGCCTCCTCCATCGAGCAAATAATGCCCGGCTCCCTTGCGAATCACCTCCACGCCGAGCGCGCGCACGGCCTTGAGGGTCGCGAGGCAGTCCTCGCCCTCGAGGAAGCCGGAGATCTCGGTGCGGCCCGCGGCGAGTGCCCCGAAGAGCACGGCCCGGTGCGAGATGGACTTGTCCCCCGGGACCGTCACCTCGCCCCGCAGCCTTCTGACCGGCGTGACGTGGATCCTCACCGCAGACGCTCCCGGGCCTGTCGGATCCGGTCAAGCTCCTGCTCGATGGCGGAGGCATCCCCCGACGAGATCAGGCCCTCGAGATGATCCAGCGATTTCCTGAAGGCCGCCACGGCCTCAACCAAGGCGGGGCGATTGGCCTGGAAGATCTCACGCCACACCCGGGGGCTCGACGCCGCGATGCGGGTCATGTCCCTGAAGCCCCGCGCAGCCACATCGAGGAATGTCGGGTCCATGCGGAGGACGGCATCCACGAGGGCGCCAGCCACGAGGTGCGGCAGGTGGCTCACAGCCGCCACGGCGCGGTCGTGAGTCGTGGGGTCCAGAGTGGTCACGTGGGCCCCGAGCGCCTCCCAGAACGTGCGCACCCGCGCCAGGGCGCCCGCGTCGCTCTTTTCGTTCGGCGTCAGGATCACCACGGCGCCGCGGAACAGGTCCGCACGGGCGATCCTGTAGCCGGACTGCTCGGAGCCGGCCATGGGATGCCCCCCGATGAACCGGAGCGGGCGCGAGGCGGCGAGGCGGTCGGCGGTACGGACGATCAGTCCCTTTGTGCTTCCCACGTCGGTGATGACGGCCCCGCCGGGGGCTGCGGTCCACACCGCCGGCAAGAGGGCCTCGAGGGTCGAGACGGGAGCCGCCAGGAGGCAGAAATCAGAGCCGCTGATCCCATCGCTCAGGTCGGTCGTGATGCGATCCACCACGCCCTCCTGGAGCGCCGGCTCGAGCGCCTCGCGCCTGCGCCCCACCGCCACGATCTCGCGGGCGAGCGACGCCTCGCGGACCGCCTTCGCGACGGAGCCCCCCAGGAGGCCGAGACCGACGATGGACAGCTGGTGGATCACGCGCTCTTCGCTTCCGGGAGCACCTTGCGCAATGCCTTCATGAGCCGCCGGTTCTCCTCCGGTGTGCCCACCGTGACGCGGAGGGCGTTGTCCATCCCGAAGCTCGTCAGCGGACGGACGATCACCCCCTCGCGGAGCAGCCGCTGGTACACGTCCACGGCGTTCCGCCCCACGTCCACCAGGATGAAGTTGGCGCGGGACGGGGTGTACTTGAGGCTCAGCGAGGCGAACTCGTCGTAGAGGAACGCCCGCCCCGCCTCGATCATGCGCAGACACTCGACGATGTGCCCCTCGTCCTCGAGCGCGGCGAGCGCGGCCACCTGAGCCAGCGAGTTCACGTTGAAGGGGGCGCGAATCCGGTTGAGGAGCGCCACGCAGTCAGGCGACGCGATGCCATAGCCCACGCGGAGCCCAGCCAGGCTCGCGGCCTTGGAGAAGGTGCGCAGGATGGCGACCTTGCGCCCCTGCCGGAGATAGGCCAGCGAATCGGGGAAGTCGGGGCCCTGGGCGAACTCCAGGTACGCCTCGTCGAAGACCACGATGACCCGGTCGGGAACCCGGGACATGAAATCCTCGACCTCGTTGGCGGTCACGATCGTGGCGGTGGGATTGTTGGGGTTGGCGACGAAGATCATCTTCGTCATGGGCGTGATGGCGCGTGCCATCGCTTCGAGGTCGAGGCGGTGCTCCTTGAGGGTCACGACGACGCGGATGCCGCCCACGGCCTGGACGATCATCGGGTACACCACGAAGGACGGGTGCGGGATGACGACCTCCTCCCCGGGGCGCACGAACGCCCGCACGAGGAGCTCGATGAGCTCGTTGGACCCGTTGCCCAGGACAATGTCGTCGGGGTTGACCCCATGGCGCCGGGCCAGCGCGTCGCGCAGGTAGAAGCCGCTGCCGTCGGGATAGCGGTTCAGCTGGCCGAGTGCGGCCGCGATGGCCTTCTGGACGCGCTCCGAGGGCGGCAGCGGGTTCTCGTTGGAGGCGAGCTTGATGGCGTCCTTGATGGCCAGCTCGCGCTCGAGCTCCTCGATGGGCTTCCCCGGCTCGTACGGGGCGATGCCGAGGATGTGGGCGTTGGCGAGTGATTCCCAGGAGGCGGACATGGAAGGCTCCTTATGCGGCCGGATAGGACCCGAGGATCTTGAGGAACTGGCAGCGCTCCTCGACGGCGCGAAGCACGTCTCGCACGTCGTCGGTGTCCCGGTGCCCCTCGAAATCCAGGAAGTTCACGTACTCCCAGGGGCGCCGCTTGGTGGGCCGCGATTCGATCTTGGTCAGGTTAAGCCGGCGCTCGGCGAAGGGCTGCAGGACGCTGTAGAGGACGCCCGGCTCGTTGCGCATGGAGAAGAGGATGGAGGTCTTGTCCCTTCCCGTGGCCGGCATGGGCCGGCGCCCCAGCACGAGGAAGCGGGTCGAGTTGTAGGGGTTGTCCTCGATGCGCCGCCTCAGAACGGGCACCTCGTACAGGCGTCCGGCCATCTCCGAGGCGACGGCGGCGACCGTGGGGTCGTCCTTCGCGCGCGTGGCGGCGGCGGAGGTGGAGGAGGTGTCCTCCGTCGGGACGTCGGGGAGGTTGGCGGCCAGCCACTGCCGGCACTGGGCGAGGGCCTGCGGGTGTGAGCAGACAGTCTTGATCTCGTCGAGAGCCCCCGCCCTCGAAAGGAGGTGGTGCGTGATCTCGAGGGTGACCTCTCCCGTGATCACCGCCTCGCCGTCCAGCAGGCTATCCAGCGTGATGTTGACGGGCCCCTCGGTGGAGTTCTCGACCGGGACCACTCCGTACTCCGCCCGGCCGCGCTCGACCTCGTCGAACACCTCGCCGATGCTCCTGACCGCCACGAACACGGCCGAGGAGCCGAACCGCTGAACCGCCGCCTGGTGGGTGAAGGTGGCCGGGGGCCCGAAATAGGCCACCGGCAGAGGATTCTCCAGGGCGAGCGAGGCGGAGAGGATCTCCCGCCAGACGGCCCTGAGGGCGCCGGCTGGCAGCGGGCCGCGGCTCCGGGCCGTGATCCGGTCGAGAACCTGCGCTTCCCGATCTGGCGCGAAGTACGGGAGGGACTGCTGCCTCTTGAGCTCGCCGATCTGGAGGGCGGCGTCTGCGCGCTGATTGAGGAGGTGGAGGATCTCGTTGTCGAGGTCGTTGATCCTGGAGCGCCAATCGTCCAGGTTCATAGAAGCTCCTGATGAGGCCCGGTCAGCAACTGCCGCATTATAGGCGATGGGTCCGGGGCGCGCAAGCGCCTTAGGGCCGAGAGCTCGGCGTCGGTCAGGGGGCGGCTCTCCCCCACCCGGAGGCTTCCGAGGTGCAGCGGGCCGAGCTGAACGCGAACGAGGCGCAGGACGGGATGACCCAGCGCCTTGCAGTAGCGCTTGACCTCCCGGTTGCGCCCCTCTCCGAAGGTCAGCCGCAACCGCGTCGTTCGCGGCCCGGCGTGCAGGATGGTGACCGCGGAGGGGACAGCGGGCCCGTCCGAGAGCGTCACGCCCCGGCGCCAGCGCTCGAGATCGCGCGGGATGACCCGCCCCTCCACCTCGGCCTCGTAGACCCGCGGGATCTCGTGGCGCGGGTGCAGGAGACGGTTGGTCAGCTCCCCGTCGTTCGTGAGAAGCAAGAGCCCCTCGGCGTCGTAGTCGAGGCGCCCCACAGGAAAGAGGCGCGGCCCGCGGCCCCGCAGCAAATCCAGCACGACGGGGCGGCCGCCGGGGTCGCTCACGCTGCAGAGGTAGCCGCGCGGCTTGTGGAGGAGCACGTAGGAGCTGGCTTCGGTTGCGGGCAGCGGGCGACCGTCGATGGCGATCACGTCGACCTGCGGGTCGGCCTGGGCGCCCGGCTCGAGGCGCACCCGGCCGTTGACCGTGACGCGTCCCTGGGCGAGGAGCGCTTCAGCTCCGCGGCGCGAGGTCAGTCCCGCTTGCGCCAGGATCTTGCTGAGGCGAATCGGCGCCAGCGGCCATCCCCTCCTGGTTCTCTTCTCGGGGCGCAGCGACGGCCCGCCCGCTCTCGTCTGACACCGGGTTTCCAGGCTCCGTGTCGGCCGGGCTATCAGCTTCGAACAGCGGCTCCCCGCCGCTCTCGGCACCCTGGGGTTCCGGCATGATCAGCTCGCCGTCGACCTTGGGGAGGTCGGCCAGGTCCCGCAGCCCAAAAGCCACCAGGAAGTCCCTCGTGGTCTCGTAGAGGAAAGGCCGGCCGGGGGAATCCTTCCGTCCCGCGATGCGGATCAACCGGCGCTCCAGCAGGTTGTCGAGCACACCCTCGGAGTTCACCCCGCGGATGGCGTCGACCTCGGGCCGGGACACGGGTTGCCGGTATGCCACGATGGCCAGCGTCTCGAGGGCGGGGCGCGAGAGGCGAGAGCGCGTGCGTGAGCGCGCGAGCTTCACGAGCCACGGCGCCACCTCGGACCGCGTGACGAGCCGGAAGCCCCCGCCCGCCTCCATCACCTGGAGGGCGCGCCCCTCCCCCTCGAGGCGGCGGCCCAGCAACTCCAGCAGCGCCACGGCCTCGGCCGGAGAGGCGAGCCCCAGGACGTCCTGGACGGTGACGGCTTCAACGGGGATGTCCGAGGCGAAGAGGAGCGCCTCCAGGACGTCGATCGGCTCAGCCATTGCCTCGGTCTCCGCCGGCTTCGGGCGCGGTGGCGCTCACGATCGTCTCGGCCTCCGGGGTGCGCCGCTCGATGACGATGTCGCTGAAGAGGTCCCCCTGGCGCGCCCTGGCCTGGCCCAGCCGGACCAGCTCCAGCAGCGCGAGGAGCGTGACGATCCACTCCGCCCGCACGCGGTCTGCGCCCGCCACCGAGGAGAAAAGGAGCGACCAGGTGTGGCGCAGCAGCGAGACGATCTCGGCCATGCGCTCGAGGATGGAGATCGGGCTCGCCTCCACCTCGCGCGGCGCCTGCTGCTTCTGGGCCTGGATCAGCCGCGTCATGGCCCGCTGGAGCAGGTGGACCGAGAGGTCTTCCAGCGGGATCTCCTCGGGCGGCGGTAGCTCGCCCACCGTGCGGCCGAAGAGCAGGGCCTGCTCGGCTTCCCGCTGGGCGAGCCAGCCGCCCAGCGCCTTGATGCGGGCGTACTCCTGCAGCCGCTCGGCCAGCTCGCGGCGCAGCAGCTCGCCCTCCTCGTCCAGCGCGTCGTCCTGGGCCCCCTCGGTGTCCGGAACCAGCAGCTTGGACTTGAGGTAGATCAGCGTGGCGGCCATCACCATGAAGGAGCCAGCCATCTCCAGATCCTGGAACCGCACCGACTCGAGGTGGGCGAGGTACTGATCCGTGATCGTCCGGACGGGGAGCCTGGCGAGGTCCACCTCGTGGGTCCGGCACAGGTGCAGCAGGAGGTCCAGCGGCCCTTCGAACGCCTCGACGCGGACGGTGAGCCCCGCAGGGGCCTCCGCCGTTGCTGCCGTCATGGCTCGAGCCCCACGGCACTTCGCACCTCTTCCATTGTTTCCTGGGCGGTCTTGCGCGCCCGGCGGGATCCCTCGTGAAGGACCTCGAGGACCTCCTTCGGGCGATCGGCGAAGTGCTGGCGGCGCTCCCTGATGTCCCCCAGCGGCGGCAGGAGATGCGTGAGGAGCACGCCCTTGCAGTCGAGACAGCCGATCCCGGCCGTTCGACAGCCGGTGGCGCACCCCTCGCGCTCGGCCTCGGGGGTGAAGATGCGGTGCAGGTCGAAGACGGGGCACAGGTCCGGGTCGCCCGGGTCGCTCCGCCGCTTGCGAGCCGGATCGGTGATCATGGGCCGGATCTTGGCCGTGATGGCGTCGGGAGAGTCGGAGAGGTAGATCGCGTTGTCGTAGGACTTGGACATCTTCCGACCATCGGTCCCGGGCACCTTGGGGATCTCGGTCAGCTTCGCCTGGGGCTCGGGGAAAATGGGCTTCCACGTGTTGTTGAATCGCCGGGCGACCTCTCGAGTCAGCTCCACGTGGGGCACCTGATCGATGCCCACGGGCACCCACTGCGGCTTGTACATGAGGATGTCGGCAGACTGGAGCAGCGGGTAGCCCAGCAGTCCGTACGACGGGGATTCGAGCCCGAGCTGCTCCACCATCTCCTTGTAGCTGGGCACGCGCTCCAACCAGCCCACCGGCGTCACCATGGAGAAGAGCAGGTGCAGCTCGGCGTGCTCGGGCACCAGCGACTGGATGAACAGCGTGGAGCGCTCTGGGTCGAGCCCCGCCCCGAGCCAGTCGGCGGCCATCTCGAGCGTATTGGCCGGAGCCTCGACGCTGTTGGCGGCGTCCGTCGTGAGCGCGTGCCAGTTGGCGACGAAGAAGAAGCAGTCGTAGTCGTCCTGCAGGCGCACCCAGTTGTCCAGCGCCCCGAGGTGGTTCCCGAGATGGACCTTGCCCGTGGGACGCATCCCCGACAGCACCCGCTGTTTCGATGACGGCATGACAATCCTCACCCCGTGTCGCTCCGGCGGCGGCGGGCCTCCCAGGCCTTGGCCATCCGCAAGAAGACGTAGTCGGCGTAAAGGACGGCGAGCACGAAGCCCCGCCAGCCGTCCAGGAACCCCAGGCGCATAATGTACATCGAGACGAAGCGCCCGAGGGGTCTGAAGATGAGGTCGGCGACTCGGGCCGGCCTGCTCCGCGCGAGCCAGTCCTGGGCCGCGAGGGTCGAGTACCGGTTCGAGCGCTCCGCGAAGTCCTCCAGGCTCCGGTACGAGTGGTGGAGGAGCGGCTCGCGCAGGCGCTCCACGGGGCCGCCGACCTGCACCGACTCATGCACCGCGTCCGCCACGAACCGGCCCGCTCCCCGCCGGAAGAGGCGCAGCTGGTAGTCCGGATAGAGCCCGCCGTGGCGCACCCACGCCCCCCAGAAGATGTTCCGCCGCGGGAGGCGGTAGCCCATGGTGGGGCTGTCCTGCTCGAGCACCCGGAGGATCCGTTCGCGCAGCGCCGGCGTGACCCGCTCATCGGCGTCCAGCGAGAGCACCCAGTCGCCCGTGGCCTGATCCAGCGCGAAGTTCTTCTGGGCTGCGAAGCCGGGCCACGGGCGGGTCCAGATCCGCTCCGTGAACTCCCGCGCCAGCGGCACCGTCTTGTCGGTGGACTCGGCATCGACCACGAGGATCTCGTCGGCCCACTGGACGCTCTCGAGGCAAGGCCGGAGTCGCTCCTCCTCGTTCCACGCGATGATCGCGACCGACAGCCGCGCCCGCGTCACGAGCGATCCTGATCGAGGAGGCCCTGCGCCGCGGCGAGCGCCGTCGAGGGGGCGAGTCCGGCCATGGTGCCATCCGGGCTCTGCAATCCGCGGTTCCGCGGGCCGTAGGGCCCGTTCCGCTCCGCGCGCGTCGGGCCGAAGAGGCCCAGACAGGGCGTGCCCACGGCGGCGGCCAGGTGGAGCGGGCCGGTGTCTCCGGCGACCATGACGGAGCAGCGGCGGAGCAGCGCGGTGAGCTCATCGAGATCGGTGGGCGGGGCCAGGACGGCGCGGATCGAGAGGCCCGTCGCGATCTGCCGCGCCATGTGGACCTCGTCCGGGCCCCAGAGCAGGAGCAACCGGGCGCCTGCCTCGGCGCCCAGCCGCTCGGCCAGCTCCCGGAAATGCGCCACGGGCCAGCGCTTCTCCGAGCGTCCGGCCCCCGGGTTCAGCGCCACGAGGCGGTCGCGGGGCTTGAGGCCGTGCTCGGCGAGAAAGTCGTCCATGGCCCGCTCGGCGGCCGGCCGCACCGGAAGGTGGAACTCCGGGGCGCCCGCGAGGAGTCCGAGCGGCTCGAGGAGCGACAGGTACTGCTCCACCACGTGCACGGCCTGGGGCGGCGGTGTCACGTGGCGATTGGTGAAGAGCGCGTTCAGCCTCTCGCGGCAGTGGGACGCGCTGAAGCCGATCCGCAAGCCGGCACCCGTGTAGGCCGTGAGCAACCCGCTCTTGACGAGGCCCTGCAGATCGAGCGCCACGTCGAAGCGCGCCCCGCGCACGCGGGTGCGGAGGCGGCCGAGCTTCCCCAACACCTCGCGCGCGCCGCTCGGGCGCCAGATCAGCCGGCGCCAGAGCCGCGTGTTCACCGGGATGACGCGGTCGAGATCGGGGTGGTCCCGCAGGAGCGCGTACTCGCGCGCCTCGACGATCCACGTGAGCTCCGCGTCCGGGCGGGCGCGGCGAAGCGCGCGGGCCACGGGCAGGGCGTGGATGACATCGCCGAGCGCCGAGAGCTTGATGATCGCGATCTTGAAGGGAGCCGGTGTCATCGGGAGAATCTCTGGAGGATGGTGGCGATGAGATCGCGCGTCGAGTGGCTCTTGGGGTCTCCGGCGATGGCGACGCGCCCACCCGCCCCGAGCACGCTCTGGCGCTCGGGCACCGTGTCCTCCGTGTAATCCGTCCCCTTGGCCTGCACGTCGGGGCGGAGCCGCCCCACCAGCGCGTCCACGGTGTCCTCGTCGAAGCTGACCACCGCGTCCACGGGCGCGAGCGCGGCCAGGATCTCCGCTCGCTCCGCCTCGCCCATGAGCGGACGCCCCTGTCCCTTCAGCCGGCGCACTGAGGCGTCGGAGTTGAGCGCCACGACGAGCACGTCGCCCAGAGCCCTGGCCGCCTGGAGATAGCGGACATGCCCCACGTGCAGGAGATCGAAGCAGCCATTGGCCAGGACGATGCGCTTGCCCTCGGCCCGCCAGGCCGCGACCAGGCGGACGGCGTCCTCCACGCTACAGCGGGTGGCCATCGGAAGCGAGGGCCTGGCTGAGCTCCCCGGGCGACACCGTTGCGGTGCCGCGCTTCATCACCACCACGCCGCCAGCCACGTTCGCGAGCCATGCCGCTTCACCAGGGCTGGCGCCGGCGGCGAGCGAGACCGTGAACGTGCTGATCACCGTGTCGCCGGCTCCCGTCACGTCGGCGATCTGGTCACTGCCGTGGATCGGCATGAAGGTCACCGGCCCCTCGCGCTCGAAGAGCGCCATGCCCCGGCTGCCGCGCGTCACCAGCAGGAACCCGGCGTCGAGCCGCTCGAGCACGGCGCGCCCGGCTTTCTCGATGGCGCGGTCATCGGGCAGTTCGCCCCCCGTGAGTGCCTCCACCTCCGGCTCGTTGGGCGTGGCCGCCGTCATTCCCTTGAAGCGCAGGAGGTCGTAGCGGCTGTCCACCGCCACGACCGCCCGTCGCGGGCGGGCGACCGCCAGCACCGCATCGAATACCCGGGGAGAGGCCGCGCCATAGCCGTAGTCCGAGACGACGAAGGCGTCGGCCCGCGCGCCGATCTCCCGGAGGCGCGCGATGAGTCGATCCTCCACGTCGACAGCGAGGCCGCAGGGCGGCTCGCGGTCCAGGCGCACCACCTGCTGGCGGGTGGACTCGTAGCCGCCAGCCATGATCCGCGTCTTCATCGGCGTCGGCCGCCCGGGGACGCGGAGGATCCCGTCGGTGGAGACGCCCGCGGCCTGGAAGAGCGCCGAGACCTCACCGCCCGGGCCGTCGGCCCCCAGCACCCCCACCGGAAGCGCGCGGGCGCCGAGCGCGTGGA
>JACPCX010000170.1:0-4950 GCA_016184305.1 Candidatus Rokuibacteriota bacterium
TTGAAGCCGAACACGGCCAGGCTCAGCGCGAGGCCCGGGAAGATGGACAGCCAGGGGGCGCGGATCATGTAGACGCGCCCGGTGGCGGAAAGCATGCCGCCCCACGAGGGCCGGGGCGGCGGCACGCCGTAGCCGAGAAAGGACACGGCGGCCTCCACCAGGATGACGAAGCCGAGGAAGGTGCTGGCGACGATGATGATGGGCGCCACGACGTTGGGCAGCACGTGGCGCCCGAGCACGCGCCAGTGGGATGCGCCCACCGCCAGGCTCGCCTCGATGTACGGCTGCTCGCGCACGACGAGGGTGGCGCTCCGGATGGTCCGCGACTGCGAGAAGGCCTGGCTCACGCCGAGGGCCAGGATGACGCTCCACAGACCCGGCCCCAGCAGCGCCAGGATCACGATGGCCATCACCAGCCCCGGAAACGCCATCCACGCATCCAC
This sequence comes from Candidatus Rokuibacteriota bacterium, assembly GCA_016184305.1. GTDB lineage: Bacteria > Methylomirabilota > Methylomirabilia > Rokubacteriales > CSP1-6 > UBA12499. The sequence goes on from JACPCX010000170.1 coordinate 444, forward strand.
GAGCCGCTGCAGCACGAGGTCCACCCGGCGGCCGAAGTATCCGCTCACGATGCCGATCAGCCCGCCGAGGCCGATGGAGATGGCGGTGGCCGCGAGCCCCACGAGCATGGACACGCGCGCGCCGTGGATCACCCGGCTGTAGACGTCGCGCCCCAGCTCGTCGGTGCCGAACCAGTGGGTGGCGCCCGGCCGCTGGAGCGCGCGCAGCAGCGCGGTGTCGTTGAAGTCGTAGGGGGCGAGCACGTCGGCGAAGATCGCCACGAGCACCATGCCGAGCGCGATCGCGCCGCCCACGGCGCCGAGCGGCTTCCGGCGGATCAGCGTCGAGATGACCCTCCGGGCTCCCGTCATCGCCCGTGAGTCCGGAGGCGCGGGTCGATGGCGAGGTAGGCGAGATCCACCGCGAGGTTCACCGCCATCACGAGAAGAGCCAGGCAGAGCACGAGGGACTGGAACATGGGGAAGTCGCGGTGGGCCACGGCCTCGATGAGCAGGCTCCCCATGCCGGGCAGCTGGAACAGGACCTCCATGACCACGCTGCCGCCGAGCGCCTGCGCCATCTGGACCCCCAGGATGGTGACGGTGGGGATCACGGCATTCCGGAGGGCGTGCTTGAGAATCACGCGCCGCTCCGCGAGCCCCTTGGCCCACGCGGTGCGGATGTAGTCCTGACGGAACACCTCGAGCATCATCGCGCGGCTCATCCGCATGACGGGCGCCCCCAGGTGGCTGCCGAGGATGGCCGCCGGCAGGAGGAACTGACCGAGGTGGCCCAGCGGATCCGCCCTCGCGTCCACGAGCTGGATGTTCGGGCTCCACCCGAGGTATAGCGACGGCAGCACGATGGCGAGCGTGCCCAGCCAGAACGTGGGGAGCGACAGGAACGCGATGGCGATGCTCCGCAGCGTCACGTCGAGCCAGCCATCCGGCCTCACGGCGGCCGCGATCCCCGTGATGCCGCCGTACAGCACGGCCAGCGCGATGGACAGGAGCGTCAGCTCGAGCGTCACCGGCAGCCGCTCGGCGAGCTGGCTCACCACGGTGCGCTGGGTCCAGAGCGACTCGCCGAAATTGCCGCGCAGGAGGCCGCCGAGCCAGCGCAGGTACTGCTCGTGGACAGGCAGGTCGAGCCCGAGCCGGGCGCGCATCTCCGCCAGGCTCTGGGCATAGCCGAGGTCCTGGAACATGAGGCTCACCACGTCTCCCGGAATGAGGCGCATGATCGCGAAGACCATCACGCTCACCAGGAGCAGCGTGGGGATCATCAGGAGGAGACGCTGGGCGAGGTACCTCCTCACACGGATCCCGCGCGCGCTACGGCTCGGGCCGGCAGTCCGCCCGCGTCACTCCACCCACACGTCCACGAGGCCCGTCGCATAGCTGTAGCCGCGGACGCTCGGCACGTAGCCCTTCACGCGGTGGCTCATCACGGTCACGAGCGCCGGCAGCGGCAGGAACACCCGGTACATGTTCTCGTGGAAGGTGCGCACGAACTGGGCCATCTGCTGGGCGCGCGCCTGCTCGCTGGGCGCCTGGCGCGCCAGGCGGATCAGCTCCGTGAGCCGGCCGTCCTCGACGTGGATGTGGTTGCGCGTGTCGCCGGGGGTATAGGCGCCGAGCCATTCGTCCTCGTCGCCGAGCGTCCAGGCCGGGATGTGGACGAGCCCCTCGTAGCTGCCCTTGTAGGTGCTGGCGATCCAGACGGGATACTCCTGCACCACGATGCTCGCCTCGATGCCGATCTTGGAGAGCATGTCCTTGAGCAGCTCGGTCCGCGTGACGTACTCGGGCCCGTAGCCCACCGTGGTGTAGAGCTTGGTCTTGAAGCCGCCCGCATACCCCGCCTCGGCCAGGAGCTTCTTCGCGGCGGCCACGTTGTACTGGTAGGACTGGGCCGCCTCCCCGAGCCGCTCGACCGGGACGAAGTAGCGCGAGGCGGCGGGGATCGGCCCGGAGATGCTGTCGGCGCCCTCGGGGAAGATCACCTTCATGTAGGTGGCGCGATCGATGGCCATGGAGACGGCGCGCCGCACGCGGACGTCGCTCCAGGGCTTCATGTCGAGGCGGCCGATGATATTCTCGCTGGTCTGGAACACCTTGTGGGTGATGACCGACGCCCCGGACACGGTGCGGGCCTCGGGCGCCAGCAGATGGGGCAGCCCCTGCCCGGTGCTGGCCACCAGGATGTCGATGCGGCCCGAGCGCAGCGCCGCCAGCTGGGCCGAGGAATCGCCGATGAGGTAGATCTCCACGCCGTCGAGAATGGGCTTGCCCGCCTCGAAGTAGGCGGGGTGGCGCTTGAAGACGAGCCGCTGCTTCTCCCGGTACTCGTCGAGCATGAAGGGCCCCGTGCCCACCACCGTGTCCACGGCGGTGTAGTCGCGGCCGCCGTCGGGGGTCGGCTTGCCGGCCTCCTTGGCATAGATGTACATGGTCGTCGCGGCGAGATTGGCCAGGAACGCCGAGGATGGGGCCGACAGCTCGAAGCGGACGGTGTAGCGGTCCGGCGTGGTCACGGCCTTGAGCGTGGGGAAGAGCCGCGCCTCGGGAGAGGCCGCGACCCGCTCGAAGGTGAACTTGACATCCTCCGAGGTGAGCTCCCGGCCGTTGACCGGGGGCTTGTTGTGGAAGGGCACGCCCTTCCGCAGCGTGACCACATGGGTGGTCGGGCTCGGCTGCGAGTGGGCGGCGGCGAGGTCGGGGACGATCTCGCCCCCGGGCCCGTACTTGAAGAGCCGGTTGTGGGTGTAGGCGAACACGAGCTGGGTGTACACGGAGGCCTTCTTCTTGCCCAGCGTGTCGAAGCCCACCGGATCGGCGCGCTCGGCCACCCGGAGAACCCCGCCGCGCTTCGGCTGGGCCGGCGCGGAGGACGCCGCCAAACCCACGAGGGACAGCGCCACGAGCACGGCGAGAAATCGGCGATGGGTCGGCATATGTGGCCCCTTTTCGGCGAAAGGTATTCGAGCTGGCCCCCCTGGTGCCGGAGGGCCGATTCTCCTCCGTCGCGCGAAGGGGTGTCAAGCACCCGTATTGACAGAAGGCGCCTCTCCCGTGATAGTACTAGTGCATGCGCGATCCGAAGGGGCCCCTTCTCCACAACGCTTGGCGGCGAGACAGCTTCGTAGCCCTCGCCCTCGCCACGCTTCTGTTCGCGGGCTGCGCCGCCACCGGGGATGCAGGCCGGGAGGCGGCCACCCAGCTCCAGCAGAACCCCGGCAAGGCCGAGGATTTCATGATCGTGGACTGCCTCCTGCCCGGCCAGATCCGCCGGCTCGGGGCACAGCTCACCTTCCTCACGGCGCGCCGCGCCATCAAGACCAGCACGCGCGACTGCGAGATCCGGGGCGGAGAGTACGTCGCCTTCGATCGCTCCAACTACGCCACGGCGCTCAAGATCTGGCTGCCGCTGGCGAAGGAGGGCGACGCCTCCGCCCAGACCTACGTGGGCGAGATCTTCGAGAAGGGGCTGGGCGTTCCCCCCGACCACGCGGCGGCCGCCGAGTGGTACCGGCGGGCGGCCGAGAGCGGCTACTCACGGGCGGCCATCAACCTGGGCCACCTGTACGAGCGGGGGCTCGGCGTCCCGAAGGACCCGCCCCAGGCGCTCACCTGGTACCGCCGCGCCGCGGGTCTCGGCAACCTCTCCTTCACCATCGCGCCCGTCGAGACATCGGCCGAAGTCCAGCAGCTCAGGACCGAGGTGGGCGAGCTGCGGCGCCAGCTCGAGACGAAGCAGGGCGAGCTCGACCGCACCCAGCGGGAGCTGGACAGCCTGCGCCAGAGACTCGATCAGCGCCAGGGTGAGGTGCAGGCCGAGCGCGGCACCCTCGCGCGGCTGCGCCAGGACCTCGACGCCTCCCGCAAGAGCGAGCAGGCCACCGCGGAACGCCTCCGCGATCTCCAGGCCGGGATCGCCGAGCGAGAAAGCCGCCTCGCCGCCAAGGACCGCGAGCTCGGCGACCTCCGCGCCTCCGTGACGCGCTCCGAGGCCGAGGCCGCGGCCAAGCGTGCCGAGCTGGACCGGCTCCAGCGGGAGCGCGCTGCCGAGACGGCACGGGCCCAGCGCGAGGTCGAAGACCTGCGCAAGCGTCTCGCCGAGCGCGGGGGCGAGGCCGCAGCCGAGCGCGACGCCCTCACCCGGTTGCGCCAGGATCTCGAGGCCGCGCGGGGGAAGGAGCAGACCCAGGCGGCGCGCCTGCGCGAGATCGAGCAGGCCATCGCCGAGCGCGAGGCCCGGCTCGCCGCCAGGGACGGTGCCCTGGCCGCGCTGCGCGCCTCGCTGAGCCGGTCGGAGACCGAGGCCGCCGCGAGGCGCGCCGAGGCCGAGCGCCTCGAACGCCAGCGCGCCGCCGAGCTCGACCGCTCCCAGCGCGAGGCCGAGGCGCTCCGCAAGCGCCTGGCCGAGGGTGGCAGCGAGGCCGCGGCCGAGCGCGGGGCGCTCGGCCGCCTGCGCCAGGACCTCGAGACCTCCCGCAAGAGCGAGCAGGCCGCCAGCGTCAAGATC
>JACPCX010000235.1:0-1137 GCA_016184305.1 Candidatus Rokuibacteriota bacterium
GCGCTCGGGACCGACGGGGGGACGCTGGTCTTCCGGGGGAAGGACATCACGAGGCTTCCCGCGCATCAGCGGACCCGGCTGGGCATCTGCCGGAGCTTCCAGATCCCGCGGCCCTTCACCAGCATGACCGTTCTCGAGAACCTCTGCATCCCGCTCGAGTACGCGGCCCACGGGCAGGTGCCGAGATCGGCCGTGCCCTCCGAGGCCATGGAGATCCTGCGGCTCATGGGGCTCGACGCCAAGGCGCAGGCCCGGCCCGCTGATCTCACCGGGATCGACATGCGGAAGCTCGAGCTGGCCCGGGCCATGGCCGCGAAGCCGCGGCTCCTGATCTCGGACGAGGCCATGGCGGGGCTCTCCCACGCCGAGGTGGACGCCATCCTGCCCATCCTCTTCGCGCTGAACGAGCGCGGCATCACCATCATCATGATCGAGCACATCATGCGGGCGGTGATGCGCTTCTCGCAGCGGATCGCCGTCCTCGACGCCGGCGAGAAGATCGCCGAGGGCACGCCCGAGGAGGTCGTGAGCAACAAGCGCGTGGAGAAGGCGTACCTTGGGGAATAAGCTCGTCGTCACGGACGTTCATGCCGGCTACGGCGCCGTGCGCGTGCTCCACGGGGTCTCGGTCGAGGCCAACCAGGGGGAGACCGTGGTCCTCCTCGGCACCAACGGCAACGGCAAGAGCACGCTCATCAAGTGCATCATGGGCCTGATCCAGCCCTCCAGCGGCCAGATCTTCCTGGAAGTGGACGGGCAACGGATCGACCTGGTGGGCCGATCCACGGAGGACATCGTGAACCTCGGCGTCACGCTCGTCCCCGAGGGACGCCGTCTCTTCCCGAAGCTCACGGTGGAGGAGAACCTGCTGCTCGGGGCCTACCGCCCCGAGGCCCGCCGGGGCATCGATCGCAACCTGAGCGCCTGCCTCGAGACCTTCCCGATCCTCCAGCAGCGGAAACGGCAGCTCGCGGGAAGCATGAGCGGCGGCGAGCAGCAGATGCTGGCCGTGGCCCGCGCCCTGATGTCGGAGCCGAAGATCCTGCTGGTGGACGAGCCCTCGGTGGGGCTCGCGCCCATCCTCGTCAGCCGGGTGATCGCCACGATCAAGGAGCTGAAGGAGCGCCACAACCTCAC
>JACPCX010000008.1:0-4851 GCA_016184305.1 Candidatus Rokuibacteriota bacterium
GCTGGCCGATCGGGTCGTCACGATGACGGCCCGGCCCGGCCGGATCAAGGCCGTGCACGAGGTGAGTCTGGCCCGGCCCCGGGACGACGCGGCGCCGGCATTCGTGACGCTCAAGCGGGAGCTCGCCGATCTCCTTCAGCAGGAGCTGCCGGAGGAGGCGGGGAGGGTGGCAGAGGCGGAATCACGAGGCACACGACCATGACGCGAACAGATGACGGAGGGACACGATGAGCCAAGGCAGGATGAACATGCTGGTCGGGATCATGGGGATCCTGGCGCTGGCCGTGCCGGCGGCGCCGACGGCCGCCGCCACCCTGGAGCTGAAGAGCCTGGATGTGTACACCTCGAGGGACCCACAGCTCGCCGTCCAGATCGAGCTGGCGGTCGAGAAGGGGTACTTCCGGGAGGAAGGGCTGGACGTGACGGTCAAGTACCTCAGCGGCGGCGGCGAGATCCCGCCCGCGATGGCGGGGGGATCCATCAAGGTGGCCATGGCCGCGCACAACAATGCGCTGAACCTCATCGCCCGGGACTTTCCCGTGAAGGTGATCGGCACCATCAACGACATCTCGGGCGCCCTGGGCCTCGCGGTCCGCAACGCCCTGAACGTGCGCTCCCCGAAAGACCTCGAGGGCAAGAAGGTGGGGACATTCGTCTACGCCGCCACCATGGACTTCCTCGCGCGGATGTCGGCGCGCCACGGGATTGACCGGAACAAGATCCAGGTCATCAACCTCCAGCCGCCGGACCTGGCGCCGACCTTCGCTCGCGGCGACATCGATGGGGCCCTGATCTGGGAGCCCCACCTGACGCGCACGGCCAAGCAAGGCGGCACGGTCGTGCTGACGGGGGCCCAGGCGAACTTCCCCGAGAAGAAGGAGACGTACCGGCTGTGGGGCCTGCCGATCGTCGTCTTCACGCCTCAGGAGTTCATCGACAAGAACCCGAACACCCTGGTGGCCCTGCTCAAGGGCCTGGCCCGCGGTAACGAGTTCGTGCACTCGAACCGCGCGGAGGCCATCAAGATCCTGACTCGCAAGCTGAGCATTCCCGAGGACGAGCTGACCGAGATGATGGGCCGGAACAAGTACACCATGCTGATCGATCAGGCCTTCCTGAACGAGATGGACGGGGCGGCAGACTCGCAGCTGGCGGCGAAGCAGATCCCGAAGGCCCCGCGGGCCGCGACGTACACCGTGCCGGACCTGATGCGGAAGGCCCGGCCCGACTGGGTGACGGTCAGGTAGCGCCGCTCGCCACGAGGAGGACCCGGCATGCCGCTGGCCCGGATCAACGGAATCACGCTCCGCGACGAAGCGATCGGGCGGGGAACGCCCCTCGTGTGCGTGCACGAGGTCGGCGGGACCCATGAGCGCTGGCACCCTCAGGGGCGCGTCTTCGGCCGGCGGTATCGCACCTGTCGGCGGTACTCCTCACGCCCGCGAGGGGGCTGATGGCGCTTCCACTGAGCCCCTACACCGTCATCGATCTCACCCGGGCCAGGTCCGGACCCACCTGCGTGCGCCAGCTCGCGGACATGGGGGCGAACGTCATCCAGGTGGAAGCCCGGGAGGATCTCGACGCCGACTCCGCGCGGCACGGATCGGACTTCCAGAATCTCCACCGCAACAAGCGCTCGATGACCCTCGACCTCAAGTCACCACAGGGTCTCGAGATCCTGAAGCGCCTGGTCACCCGCGCCGATGTGCTGGTGGAGAACTTCCGCCCCGAGGTCAAGACCCGGCTCGGAATCGACTATGACACTCTGAGCCGGATCAACCCGCGGCTGGTCTATGGCAGCATCTCGGGCTTCGGCCAGGACGGCCCGTATCGCGACCGGCCCGGCTACGATCAGATCGCCCAGGGGATGGGCGGGCTGATGTCGGTCACCGGGCTGCCCGGCCAGGGTCCCGTGCGCGCCGGGATCCCCGTCGCGGACCTCACCGCCGGCTTGTTCCTGGCCCAGGGCATCCTGGTGGCCCTGCTGGAGCGGGAGCGATCGGGCCAGGGGCAGTGGGTGCACACGTCGCTGTTGCAGGCGATGGTCACCATGATGGATTTCCAGGCCACGCGCTGGCTCATGGATGGCGTCATCCCCCCGCAGGCCGGTAACGACCACCCCACGGGCATTCCGACCGGCGTCTTCAAGACCGCGGACGGCCACATCAACATCGCCGCCTCCGGGCAGCGGATGTTTCGCCGGGCCTGCAAGGCCCTCGGCATCGAGCCGCTTGCCGATGATCCTCGCTTTCGAGCGCCGGCCGACCGCTCCCGCAACCGCCACGAGCTGACAGTGGAGCTGGAACGGATCCTGAGCCAGAAGCCCAGCCGCGCGTGGGTCGATCTCCTGAACTCGCAGGGCGTGCCGGCCGGACCGATTCTGAACATGAAGGACGTGTTCGAGAACGAGCAGGTCAAGCATCTGAGACTGGCCGAGCCGGTGCGACATCCCGCGCTGGGAGACATCAGGATCCAGGGGCTGCCGGTCATCCTCTCGCGCACCCCGGGGTTGCTGCGGAGCGCGGCACCCGACCTGGGCGAGCACACCGATCAGATTCTTGTGGAGCTGGGCTTCTCACGCGAGGACATCGAGAGATTCCAGAGGGACGGCGTCGTGTCGCAGAGCCCCGTCATCGCTGGCTGATCGGGTGGGGAGGCTGGGGAGCAAAGCGGAGCCAGGCGCCCGATCGATGGGGTGAAGCCAGGTGCCCGGCGCGCCCATCAGCTCCGCGAGACGGGCTCTTGCCGCGGCTGAACGGTGTGTGCTAGCGTCGCTCTCGGAGCCGGCAACGACGTCGGCCCAGGCAAGGAGGGGTCGCATGGTCCTGCGCATCGTCCACGCCGCCGTGCCCAGAGAGAAGAGGAAGGAGTACGAGAGCTTCATCAACACGACGCTCGCGCCCGCCATCCGCTCGTTCCCGGGCTGCCGCTTCATCTACGTGGCCAGCTGCATCGAGAAGGGGCACGAGGGGGAGGTCATCTACGTGAGCGGGTGGGACAGCCACGACAACTGCGAGGCGCTCGAGGCCACGGATCTCTACCAGGGCGCGGCCAAGACGGTGACGACGTTCTACACCAAGGAGTACAGCGGCGGGGCGCCGCACCTGCACTACGAGGCGTTCGCCCAGCGTCCCTGAACCGCGCCCCGCTCGAAGGGAGCCGACCATGAGCAGACGCGAACATTTCCCGCCGGCCGTCTCGCGCCGGGCCTTCCTCCGGGGAAGCGCCGGCGCCGCCCTCGCCGTGTCGCTGGGGTCCCGCCGGGCCTCGGCGGCCAGCAAGAAGGTCGTCATGTCGCAGAGCGGCGGGGCGTTCCAGAAGATGTGGCAGACCAAGATCATCGAGCCGTTCCAGGAGAAGACCGGCGCTCAGGTGATCCAGGTCTCAGGGAACATGTCGGCGCACGCCGTCCAGTTGCGCGCCAACAAGAGCAACCCGCCGTTCGACGTCTTCCTGGGGTTCGGGACGGACTTCGTTGGCCTGCTCCGCGACGGCTACCTCCAGCCGCTGTCCGAGGACAAGGTGCCGAGCATCAAGGATGTGCACTCCAAGTTCAAGGAGCAGTGGAAGGGGTACGCCTCCTACTTCGATTACAGCTCGATCGGGATCGCGTACAACACCGAGGCCATCAAGACCCCGCCCGCCTCCTGGAGGGAGTTCCTCGAGCGGGCTGGCGCGGGAGAGTTCGGCAAGCGGGTCTTCTTCAACAACCTGCCGAGCGCGGTGCGCGGGCCCGAGGTGATGACCATGATCGCCCGGGTGCTGGCCGGCGATCCGACCAAGGTCGACGTGGCCTTCGAGGCGGTCAAGAAGCTCAAGCCCTACGTGGTGAAGTACATCACCTCGCTCAACGATCCGGTGACGCTCCTCCTGAGCAAGGAAGGGACGATCGGGCCGGGCTGGGACGGCCGGACCTTCATCGCGCACGACGAGTCGGGCGGCAAGGTCAACTGGATCCGCCCGAAGGAAGGCGTGGCGACGGGCGCGCCGGTCATCGGGGTCGTCAAGGGCGGCAACGAGGAGTGGGCCTCCAAGCTCGTTGATTACGCGCTCGGCGCCGAGGCGCAGAAGGCGTTCTGCGAGGCGATGTTCTACGGCTCGGTGAACGCCAAGGTGCAGTACAGCGGCAAGCTGGGGGAGCGCATCCCGAAGGCCGCCGACGTCATCGTCTCGAACGAGGAGTTCCTGGCCGCCAACATCGGCCAGTGGATCGAGCGCTGGAACAGGGAGATCGCGTCGTAGCCAGGCGCTGCTGATTCGACGGTGAGCGTCGTCGCGGAGCGTCTCCAGGCTGCCCGGCCCCGGGTGGCCCGTTCGCTGCCGTGGGTGGTGGCCATCGGGCCCGCGGCGGTCGTCGTGATCGTCCTGCTCGTGGTGCCGTCGACGACGCTGTTCCTGCTGAGCTTCGTGCGGTTCGAGCCGTTGCGTGGGATCGTCTACACCTTCACCCTCGAGAACTACCTGGCGATCGCGCGGAGCTCGCTCTACCTCCAGGTCACGCTGCACACCCTCCGGATGGCGGGCCTCGTCACCTTCGCCTGCCTCGTCCTCGGCTACCCCATCGCCTACTTCATGGCGCGCTCGAAGTCTCGCCTGGCTGCCCTCTGCGCGGCCCTCGTGGTGGCGCCGCTGTTCGTGAGCGTCGTCATCCGCGGCTTCGGGTGGATGGTGCTGCTCGCCCGCGAGGGCGTCGTCAACCAGGCCCTGGTGGCGGTGGGCGTGTTCGCCGAGCGCCAGCAGTTCCTCTACACCGACCCCGCCGTCCTCATCGGGCTGGTGCACATCCTGTCGCCGTTCATGATCCTGCCGATCGCCAGCGTGCTCCGCGGGGTCGAGCCGGCGCTGGAGGAG
>JACPCX010000120.1:0-19401 GCA_016184305.1 Candidatus Rokuibacteriota bacterium
AGGCTACAACGTGCGTGACCTCGAGATGACCTACCAGTATTCGAACTTTGGCGTGCCGGGCCTCGGGCTCCGACGGGGGCTCAGCGAGGACGTTGTCATCGCGCCGTATGCCACGGCCTTGGCGGCGATGGTCGATCCGGCGGCGGCCGTTCGAAACTTCCGGCGTCTTGCGGAGGCGGGCGCGAGCGGGGCCTACGGCTTCTACGAGGCCCTCGACTACACGCCGCCCCGGCTTCCGGAGGGGGCACGGGTTGCGGTGGTCCGAACCTACATGGCGCACCACCAGGGAATGCTGCTCGTCGCGATCGCGAATGCTCTCCACGGAGGGGCGATGCGCGCCCGTTTTCACGGCGAGCCGATGGTCCAGGCGACCGAGCTGCTGCTGCAGGAACGGACCCCCCGGGACGTTGCAGTCGCCAGGCCTCACGCCGAGGAAGTGCAGGCCGCCGCTGATGTCCGGGAGTTCATCCCGCCGGTCGTCCGGCGCTTCACCTCGCCGCACGGTTCCATGCCGCGCAGCCATCTCCTCTCCAACGGGCGATACGCGGTGATGATCACGGCCGCGGGCTCCGGATACAGTCGCTGGCGTGACCTGGCGATCACTCGCTGGCGGGAGGACGTCACGCGCGACGCGGAGGGAACCTACGTGTTCCTTCGCGACGCCGACAGTGGCGAGAGCTGGTCGGCCGGCTACCAGCCACGCGGAGCTGAGCCGGACAGCTACGACGTGGTGTTTTCGGAGGACCGGGCGACGATCGCCCGCCGGGACGGGGCGATCGCGACCACGCTGGAGGTCATCGTGTCCCCGGAGGACGATGCCGAGGTGCGTCGGGTATCGCTCACGAACCTCGGGACGCGGACGCGGGAGATCGAGCTGACGTCCTATGCCGAAGTGGTGCTGGCCCTGCCGGCGACCGATGCGGCGCACCCGGCGTTTTCCAACCTCTTCGTTCACACGTCGTTCGCGCCCGAGCTGGACACGCTGCTGGCGACCCGTCGGCCGCGGTCACGCGATGAGCGGCAGATCTGGCTGGCCCACGTGGTGGTGGTCGAAGGCGAGACGGTGGGCGGTGTGGAATGGGAGACGGACCGCGCGCGGTTCCTTGGCCGCGGCCGGGGGATCCGGACACCGCGTGCGGTGATCGGCGGCCAGCCTCTCTCCAGCACCGTCGGCGCGGTGCTCGATCCGATCGTCAGCCTCCGCCGCCGGGTGCGGCTTCCGCCGGGCACCACCGTCCGCGTCACCTTCTCGACGCTGGTGGCGCCATCGCGCGAAGAGGCCGTCGACCTCGCCGACAAGTATCGCGATCCAGCGACGTTCGACCGGGCCGCCACGCTGGCGTGGACCCAGGCCCAGGTGCAGCTGCACCATCTCGGCGTGGAGCGGGACGAGGCCCACCTCTTCCAGAGCCTCGCCAACCACGTGCTCTTCTCGGACCGGGCGCTGCGGCCCTCGGCGGGCGTGCTCACCCGGCACACCGGCAGCCCCGCGGCCCTGTGGGCCCACGGGATCTCGGGGGACATCCCGATCGTCCTCGTTCGGATCGACGAGCCCGAGGATGTGGGGATCGTGCGGCAGCTGCTCCGCGCGCACGAGTACTGGCGCATGAAGCAGCTCCCCGTCGATCTGGTGATCGTGAACGAGCGAGCGCCGTCCTATATTCAGGATCTGCAGGCATTGCTGGAAACGCTGGTCCGGACGAGCCAGTCGGCGGCGGCTCACGAGGGGCATGGCCCGCACGGCAGCGTGTTCATCCTGCGTGCGGACCGCATGGCGGCGCCGGAACGGGACGTGCTGCTGGCGGCGGCGCGCGTGGTGCTCTTGAGCCGGCGCGGGACGCTGGCCGAACAGGTCATCCACGCGCAGCGACCCGACAACGCGCCGGTCTCTCCGCAACGCCGGTGGACCGCCGCGAAACCGCTGGCGGACGTGCCGCTTCCGAGGCTGGATCTGGAGTTCTCCAACGGTGTCGGCGGGTTTGCGGCGGATGGACGGGAATACGTGACGATGCTCGGCGAAGGGCAGTGGACGCCGGCGCCCTGGATCAATGTGGTCGCGAATCCGGCCTTTGGCTTCCAGGTCTCCGAGTCGGGGTCGGGCTATACGTGGTCGATCAACAGCCGCGAGAACCAGCTCACCCCGTGGTCCAACGATCCGGTGAGCGACCCCTCGGGCGAGGCGATCTACGTCCGGGACGAAGAGAGCGGCGAGGTGTGGGGGCCGACGGCCCTCCCGATTCGCTCTGCGACGGGCGCATACATCATCCGGCACGGGCAGGGCTACAGCCGGTTCGAGCGTGTCTCGCACGGGATCTCGCTCGAGCTCCTCCAGTTCGTGCCGCTCGACGACCCGATCAAGGTGTCGCGGCTCACGCTGACGAACCAGTCGGCGCGGGCGCGGAAGCTGTCGGTGACCGCATACGTGGAGTGGGTCCTCGGCGTGTCACGGAGCGCCGCCGCGCCGTTCGTCGTGACCGAGATCGATTCGCAGACGGGGGCGATGCTCGCGCGCAACACCTGGAGCCGCGACTTCGGGGCTCGCGTGGCGTTTGCCGACCTCGGCGGGGCTCAGACGGCCTGGACGGGGGACCGGGGCGAGTTTTTCGGACGTAACGGCACGCCCGAGCTTCCGGCGGCCCTCGAGCGAGGAGGTCGCCTGTCGGGACGGGTCGGCGCCGGCCTCGATCCATGCGGCGCCCTCCAGGCGACGATCGAGCTGCCGGCCGGAGGACGGGCCGAGGTCGTGTTCTTCCTCGGCGAGGCGGCGACCCGGGAGGAAGCCGGGGAATTGATCGGGCGCTACCGAACGGCCGACCTGGCGGCGGTCCTCCGGGCCGTCGCGGAGCGCTGGGACGACGTGCTGGGCACCGTCCAGGTGACGACGCCGGACCGGTCCATGGACCTGCTCCTCAACCGCTGGCTGCTCTACCAGACGCTGGCCTGTCGTGTGTGGGCGCGGTCGGCGTTCTACCAGGCGGGCGGGGCATACGGCTTTCGCGATCAGCTCCAGGACGTGATGGCGCTCGCGGTATCCGAGCCAGCGCTGGCGCGGGCGCATGTGCTCCGGGCCGCCGCGCGTCAGTTCGTCGAGGGCGACGTCCAGCACTGGTGGCACCCGCCGGCCGGCCGGGGCGTTCGGACGCGCGTCTCCGACGATCTGCTCTGGCTGCCGTACATGGTCAGCCGGTATCTCGAAGTCACCGGCGATGGAGACCTCCTCGACGAGATGGTTCCCTTCCTCGAGGGGCCGCTGCTCGCGGCGGGGCAGCCCGAGTCGTACTTCGAGCCACGCGTGTCCGGACCGCGCGGCACGCTGTTCGAGCACTGCGCCCGCGCCCTCGACCACAGCCTGCCGGTCGGGAGCCATGGCCTCCCGCTCATGGGCACGGGGGACTGGAACGACGGGATGAACCAGGTGGGTGCCGGCGGGAAGGGCGAGAGCGTCTGGCTCGGCTGGTTCCTCCACGCGGTGCTCTCCGAATGGGCGAGGCTGGCCGATGTCCGCGGGGAGGGCCGGCGCGCCGAGACATGGCGGCGCCACGTTGACGCGCTGAAAGAATCGCTCGAACGCGAGGCCTGGGACGGTGACTGGTATCGGCGCGCCTACTTCGATGACGGGACGCCGCTGGGCTCCGCGGCCAACGAAGCCTGCCGCATCGATTCGATCGCGCAGTCGTGGAGCGTGCTCTCGGGAGCCGCCGACGCGGCTCGGGGGCGGCGGGCCATGGCGGCGGTCGAGGCGCACCTCGTGCGTCGAGAGGATGGCCTCGTGTTGGTGCTCGCGCCGCCGTTCGATGCGACGCTGCTGGAGCCCGGCTACATCAAGGGCTATCTGCCAGGCGTCCGCGAGAATGGCGGGCAGTACACGCATGCGGCGATCTGGTCGGTCATGGCCTTCGCGGCGCTCGGTGATGGCGACAAGGCCGGCGAGCTGTTCGCGCTCGTGAACCCCATCAATCACACCCGCACGCGGGCCGGCGTCGACCGCTACAAGGTCGAGCCCTACGTCGTCGCGGCCGACGTGTACGGCGCGGCTCCGCACGTCGGCCGCGGGGGCTGGACCTGGTACACGGGGTCAGCGGGGTGGATGTATCGGACCGGGCTCGAATGGATACTCGGGTTCCGGCTGCGAGGCACCCGCCTCGTCGTCGACCCCTGTATCCCGCGTACGTGGGAAGGCTTCACGGTGGCGTTCCGCTATCACTCCGCGCGGTACGATATCGTCGTCGAGAACCCCCGCGGCGTGACCCGGGGAGTGTCGTCCGTGGCGGTCGATGGGGTGCGTCTCGACGGCCTTGACGGCCTGGGGGGCATCCCGCTCGCTGACGACCGCAAGACCCACCGGGTGCGAATCATCCTCGGCTGAGCGGGCTCTCAGGAGCCCCGGCGGAACGAGGTGGCCTGAAACGACGGATCACACATGATATCCCGATCCACATCGCCGCGATCAACACGCACATGTGTCAGCTGGCCGGGGAAGCGTGCGACGGGATCCGGCCGCGTCAGTCGGCCTTCCTGTACTGTTCCTGCAGCACCCGCTTGAGGGTCTTCCCCGCCACGTTCCGCGGGAAATCGTCGACGATCATCACGTCACTCACGCGCTGGAACTTCGCCCCCACCCGCGCGTTGACCCATGCCACCAGCTCGCTGGCCGACACCGCAGCCGGTGAGCGAAGCACGACCGCGGCCACCGGGGTCTCCCCCCACCTCGGGTCCTGCACGCCGAACACCGCGGTCTCCCGCACCGCCGGGTGCTGGACGACGACCTCCTCGATGTCGCGCGGATAGACGTTCACGCCGCCCGAGATGATCATGTCCTTCTTGCGGTCCACGAGGTAGAGATAGCCGTCCTCGTCCACGTAGCCGAGATCGCCGGAGTGGAGCCAGCCACCGACGACGGCCTTGGCGGTCAGGTCGGGGCGCTTGTAGTAGCCGGCCATCATCATCGGCCCGCGGCCGCAGATCTCGCCGACCTGGCCGGGTGGCACGTCGCGGCCGCCGTCGTCGAGGATGCGCATCTCGTAGAACGCCAGCGGGACGCCCACGGAGCCCATCTTGCGGACGGCGTCGGTCTTGTCGAGCACGGTCACGAAGCCCTCGGTGAGGCCGTAAAGCTCGTAGAAGCGCCCGGGCAACGCGTCGTTCAAGCGCTGCTTGTGCTCGACGTGCAGGGGCGCGCCGACGGTCAGCAGCATCTCGAGCGACTCGAGGCGCTGTGGCGCGAAGCCGGGGCTGTTGAGCACCCCGACGATCTGCGAGGGCACCATGACAATGTGCGTGACACGGCTCCGCTCGATCTCCGCGATGACCGCGTCGGCGTCGAAGGCCTTGTGCAGGATGTAGGTGGCGCCCAGCATGAGCCACGGCATGAGGTCGATGAAGGCGCCGTTGAAGACGAGCGAGCCCGCGTGCAGGACCACGCTCTCCGGCGTCATGCGGCACGTGGAGGCGAGGAGCGTGCAGTACCCCGCGCGTACGTCGTGCGTGTGCACGATGCCCTTGGGCTCGCCGGTGGTGCCGCTCGAGTAGATGATATTGTACGGGTCGCTGCCGGTGATGCTCGCGTCGGGCGGCTCACTCTCCGGGGCCTCTGCCACCAGCGTCGCGTACGAGCGGAATCCCGGCTGCTCGCCGTCCACCAGGACGTACCGCTCGTCGCGGATCGCCGGAAGCTCGCCGCGCAGGCCGTCGAGCGTGCCGGCGAACGCGCGGGTGGTCACGACCATGACCGCGTCGGAGTTCTGGAGCAGCGACACGAGCCCGCGCTCCTGGAGCAGCGGGCTCAGCGGCACGGCGACGACGCCGGTCTTGGTCGCGGCCAGGTAGATCTCGAGCTGCTCGAGGCGGTTGGGCAGCACCGTGGCGAGGGTGTCGCCCTTGCGCAGCCCCGCCGCGAGGAGCGCGTTGGCCAGGCGGTTCACGCGCGCGTCGAGCTGGCGGAAGGTCAGGCGGTCGTCGCCGCACACCAGGGCGAGGTGGTCGGGGCGGCAGCGGGCGTGCTTCGGGAGCAGAGTTCCGAGGTTCATGCCCCGGGATTATAGCGGAGGATCATGGGCGCCATACGCCGAATGCAGTGGACTGGGCGCACCCGGCATTCTATCCTGCTCCGCGTCGGGAGTCGATTCCGGGGGCGCGTGCGCCTCGGCTGGCGGTGGACCCGTGGCTGGAGGGTGGGACGCGCGGCGCAGGATCAGCGCGCGAGAGGAGGGGGAACCGATGGATCGGGCCGGCATCGAGCTGAATGGCACGCGGTACCGCTGGCCGTCGCGCCCGGTCGTCGTGGTATGCATCGACGGGGGCGACCCGGCCTACTTCGAGCGGGGCGTGGCGGACGGCATCGTCCCCAACGTGGAGCGGTTCATGACGACCGGATTCGGCGCCGTCGCCGACGGCGACGTCCCGAGCTTCACCTGCCCGAACAACATGTCGATCGCCACCGGCAGTCCTCCGGCGGTCCACGGCATCTCCGGCAATTTCTACCTCGACCGGGACACCGGCGAGGCGGTTGTCATGACCGGCCCGGAGCTCATCCGCTCGCGGACCGTCATGGCCGAGTTCTCGCGCCACGGCGCCACGGTCGTGTCCATCACGGCCAAGGACAAGCTGCGCCAGCAGCTCGGCAAGGACATGGATCTCGCCGGGGGAAGCGTCAACTTCTCGGCGGAATTCGCGGGGCGGTGCACGCTGGAGGAGACGGGCATCGAGAACGCGCTCGCGCTGGTCGGCCTGCCCCAGCCCCACATGTACTCGCCCGAGCTGTCCCTGTTCGTGCTCGAGGCGGGAATCACGCTCCTGGAGCAGCGGCGGCCTGACATCCTGTACCTGTCGCTCACGGACTACATCCAGCACAAGTACGCGCCGGGCGAGAGCGAGGCCGATCGCTACTACCGGAACCTCGATGCCACGTTCGGACGGCTCGACGCGCTCGGGGCCGTGGTGGCGCTGACGGCCGACCACGGGATGAGCGACAAGTCCCACCCGGACGGCTCGCCGAAGGTCATCTGGCTCCAGGACCTCCTCGACGCGCGGTTCGGCAAGGGCTCGAGCACGGTGATCTGCCCCATCACCGACCGCTTCGTCGCCCACCACGGCGCGCTCGGTGGGTTCGTGCGCGTCTACTGTCACGGCAGCCTGGCGCCGGAGGATGTGATGCGCATCGTCCGGGCCCTGCCCGGAGTGGAAGCCGTATACGACAAGCCGACCGCCGCCCGGGTCTTCGAGCTTCCCCTGGACCGAGAGGGCGACGTGGTGGTCGTGGGCCGGACCGACACGTGCATCGGCGCGGCCGAGGCCGACCACGACCTGTCCGGCCTCAAGGGCCATCGTCTGCGTACCCACGGCGGCATCTCCGAGCGCAAGGTCCCGTTCATCATCAACCGCCCGCTCCGTCCGGAGTACGCCGCAACCGCCGCGGCTGGCACCTTGAGGAGCTATCAGATCTTCGACTTCGCGATCAACGGCGTCGATCCGGCCTGATCCGGCACAGGAGCAAGCCATGGGACGCGTCGGGCGGGCAGCGATCGGCCTGGCCGACAGCGTGGGGATCCAGGGACTCGGCCTGCCGGGTCACTCCGAGCGGGGCGCCATCCGCTCTTGAATCTCGGCGGCGAAGAGATCGAGCGTGAGGGGACAGGGAGGCTCGTTCGCGTCGATGTACTGGCAATCCGATTCGCTGCACTGGACGAAGAGCTTGCCACTGGCGCCCAGCGACCTCCGCCGCCGCAGGGCAATGGATACCGTCTCGGAGATGACGGTGCAGCGGAATGACTTGGAAGGTGTACGGCTCACCGATCTCCCTCCCGGATCGAGGGGCTGCACGCGGAGACGAGAGAGGGTAACGGGACCGCCACGGCCCGCCAGTCTCTTCCACGAAGAGGCTTTCAGTATACAGGACCCGCCCGTCCCTCATGTCACTCACTCGCGCCTACCCCGGACGAGGATGTCGATGCTCGCTGCCGTCGCGACGGTCAAGGTCCAGCCCGGGACGGAGATGGGGAAGCGTTTCTGAGCCGTGCACCACTCACCAGGAGGATGCCCGATGATCGCCGACCGCTATTCCAAGGCCGTGCTGACCGTCATCGCCGTGGCCCTCGCCGTGATCACCGTTCGCCCATGGCTTCCCGAGTCCGGATGGCTCGAGGCGATGCGCCCGGGCCCGGCGCAGGCCCAGACCTCCGCCGCCAAGTACGAGGTCACCGTGCCCAGGGCCTGGGGCAAGTACGTCTCCTACAGCAACAATAATCTCCTGCTGGAGGCGCCGGACGGGATGCGCATCGTCGACGTCGAGGGGAAACCCCCCGAGTACCCGAAGGTGAAGGTGTTCATCCGCTGGCAGTAGCGCCGTGCCGGCTCGGCACCCACGACGGACGAGGAGGCGCCAATGCTCTACATGGTCGGCAGTTTCGACTTCAACCATGAGCGCTTCACCCTGGACGAGGCGGAGCGACACTACCGCGAGTACCACGTGCCGCTGGCCCGGCGCCTGCCCGGTCTCCGCCGCTATGTGATCGGCCCCCTCGTCGCGACGCGGACCGTCCCCGCCGAGCGCCATCGCGCCGCCATCCTCGGCTTCGACAGCCTGGAGGCCCTCCGGGCGGCCTACGGGTCGCCGGTGGGCCAGGAGCTCCGGGTGGACGAGGGCAACCTGCTCGCCCAGCCGCGAGCCATCCTTCTGGCGGGGGAGGAGATCCTGTGACGCACTAGTGCGTTCGCCTCATTGTGAGCCCTCCACTCGGTCCTCTATCGTGGGGAGCTAGTTGTCATATACGCCTGCTCGCCGTCAGGCCAGGCAGTCAGGACGAGGGGAGCGCATGGCCGCACCCAAGGCATCGGCATCACCTGGACCCGCGACGGCCAAGTCCCCGGCGACGAGCCGGCCCCTCCTGCTCTCGGGCAACGAGGCCATCGCCCGGGGCGCCCGGGAGGCGGGCGTGCGCGTGGCGGCCGGGTATCCGGGGACGCCCAGCACCGAGATCCTCGAGACGCTTGTGCGGCTGGACCCGGGACGGCAGGTTTACGTCGAGTGGGCGACCAACGAGAAGGTCGCCCTGGATGTGGCGCTGGGCGCGGCCATGGGCGGGGCGCGGGCGCTGTGCGCGATGAAGCACGTGGGGCTCAATGTCGCCGCCGACACCTTCATGACAGCGGCCTACACGGGCGCCCGCGCCGGGCTGGTCATCGTCACCGCGGACGACCCCGGCATCCACTCCTCTCAGAACGAGCAGGACAACCGCCTGTTCGCCCGCTTCGCCGGCGTCCCGCTGCTGGAGCCCGCCGACAGCCAGGAGGCGCGCGACTTCACCGTCGAGGCCTTCGATCTGGCCGAGCGCTTCGACGTGCCCGTGCTCATCCGCACCACCACGCGGGTGTCGCACGCGCGCGGCGTCGTCACGCCGGGCCACCTCCAGGTCGCCCCCGTGCTCGGCTTCGAGCGCGCCCCCGGGAAGTTCGTCATGCTGCCGTCCAACGCGCGCCCGCGCCACCGGGCGCTGCTGGAGCGCCTCGAGGCCATGGCGCGGGAGGTGGAGGCCAGTCCGCTCAATCGCATCGAGTGGCGCGACCGGGCGCTGGGCGTGGTGACGAGCGGGATCACGTATCACTACGTGCGCGAGGTCTTCCCGGAGGCGAGCGTCCTCAAGCTCGGCTGGACCCACCCGCTGCCGCAGGGCCTCTCGCGCGAGTTCGCGGCCGGTGTCGGCCGCCTCGTCGTGGTCGAGGAGCTGGAGCCCTTCCTCGAGGAGCAGCTCCGCGCCCTCGGCCTCGCCGTCGAGGGCAAGGCCTGGTTCCCGCGGGACGGCGAGCTCGCCCCGGAGACGGTGCGGCGCGGCTTCGAGCGCGCGGGGTGCCTTCCGGCGAGCGAGAGCAGGCCGCTCTCCTCCGGTCAGACGGCCACGCGGCCGCCTGTCCTGTGTCCGGGCTGCCCCCACGTCGCGCCGTTCGTGGCGCTTCGCCAGCTGGGCGCGGTGGTGGCCGGCGACATCGGCTGCTACACGCTCGCCGCCACCGAGCCGCTGCTGGCCATGGACTCCACCGTGGCCATGGGCTCGAGCATCGGGATGGCCATCGGCCTGGCGCGCTCGGGCGGCGCCACCGGGCCTGTCGTCGCCGCCATCGGCGACTCCACGTTCCTCCACGCGGGACTCCCCGCGCTCGCCGACGCCGCCTACAACGGGACGCGGGTGACTGTCCTCATCCTCGACAACGCGACGACCGCCATGACCGGCGGCCAGGCCCACCCCGCCACCGGGACGACGATCCGCGGCGACGCGGCCTCCGTGGTGGACCTGCCGGCGGTCTGCCGGGCGCTCGGCGTTGCCTCCGTCCGCGTGGTCGATCCCTACGATCTCGCGGCCACGCATCTGGCGCTCGAGCAGGCCGTCGCCTCGCCCGGCGTGTCCGTGGTCATCACGAACCGCCCCTGCGTCGAGGCGCCCGCCAAGGTGCGGGACCATCCCTTCCACGTCATCGCCGAGCGCTGCACCGCCTGCCAGGCCTGCATGAACCTCGGCTGCCCGTCCATCACCTGGAGCGAGGGGTGGCACGAGGGGCGGCGGAAGGTCCAGATCGACGTCGGCACGTGCACGGGGTGCACCGTCTGCGCGCAGGTCTGCCTCATGGAGGCGATGGTCCCGGTGCCCGGATGGAGCCCGAAGCGATGATGCAGGATGGCGGCAGCCTCCTGCTCATCGGCGTGGGCGGGCAGGGGGTCGTGCTGGCCAGCGCCATCGTGGCGGATGCCGCCCTGCGGGCCGGCTGGGACGTGAAGCAGAGCGAGGTGCACGGCATGTCGCAGCGGGGCGGCGTCGTCTCCTCGCATCTGCGCTTCGGCCGCCGCGTGCACTCGCCGCTCATCGAGGCGGGACAGGCCGACGCGGTGGTGGCGATGGAGTGGAACGAGGGCCTCCGCGCCCTGCCGTATCTCCGCCGGGGCGGCCCGCTCGTCATCAACCTGCAGCGCACGGTGCCGCCGGGCGCCTGCCGCGATCGGATCGGGGGCGCCTCGGGCTACCCCGCGCTGGCCCTCGACGCCCTGGTCACCGAGGTGGGCGATGTGCGGGCCTGCGACGCCATGGAGATCGCCGCCCGGCTCGGGAGCCCCAAGGCCCAGAACAGCGTGCTGCTTGGCGTGCTGGCGCCGCTCCTGCCGTTTCCGGACGCGGCGTGGCTCGGCTCCCTGGACGATCACGTGCCGCGCGCCACGGTCACCGCCAACGAGAAGGCGTTCGAGGCGGGGCGCGCGCTCGAGTTCCCCGCCGAGACGCTCGCTCAGGCCGCCCGCGCCGCCGCGGCGACGAACGGCCACGTCCACGGGCGCGGCCGGCCGGCGCGACTCGAGATCACCGCGGCATGGTGCAAGGGCCGAGCCTGCGAGATCTGCGTGCGCGTCTGCCCCGAGCGGTGCCTCGGGATCAACGGGATCGACAAGGTTCGGGTCACGCGCGCCGAGGCCTGCACCGGGTGCCGTCTCTGCGAATTGCTCTGCCCGGACTTCGCCATTGTCGTCCACGAGGAGGCCTGAGGTGACGGCGCGGGTCGAGCTGGTCCAGGGCAACCAGGGTTGCGCGCGGGCCGCGCTCGACGCGGGGTGCCGCTTCTATGCCGGCTACCCGATCACGCCCTCCTCGGAGATCGCGGAAGTCCTGGCGGCGGCGCTCCCCGGGCTGGGCGGCGTGTTCCTCCAGATGGAGGACGAGATCGCCTCCATGGGGGCGGTGCTGGGGGCCTCCCTCGCCGGACGCAAGGCGATGACGGCCTCCAGCGGACCCGGCTTCTCGCTCATGCAGGAGCATATCGGCTACGCGGCCTTCACCGAGATCCCCTGCGTCATCGTGAACGTGATGCGCGGTGGCCCGAGCACGGGGCTGCCCACGAGCCCGGCCCAGGGCGATGTGATGCAGGCGCGCTGGGGCACGCACGGCGATCACCCGATCATCGTGCTGGTGCCCGCCTCGGTCGCCGAGGTGTACGGGCTCACCGTGCAGGCCTTCACCCTGGCCGAGCGCTACCGGACGCCGGTCGTGCTTCTCTACGACGAGGTGATCGGGCATGTGCGCGAGCGCGTGACGCTGCCCGATGCGGCGGCGCTGCCGCTCATCGAGCGGCCGCGCCCCGCAGGCCCGCCGGCGGGCTACCGTCCCTACGCCGCCACGCAGACGGGCGTGCCCCCCATGGCCGACTTCGGCTCGGGCTACCGCTTCCACGTGACCGGGCTTGCCCACGACGAGCGTGGCTATCCGACTCAGGACGCTGCCGTCGTCGCGCGCCTGCACGCGCGCCTGCACGCCAAGCTCGAGCGCGGGCGGGACGACATCGTCTCCTGGGAGGCGGCAGGCCTGGACGATGCCGAGACGGTTGTCGTGGCCTTCGGCATCGCGGCACGGGCGGCACGGCAGGCCATGACCCTGGCGCGGGCGCGCGGCGAGCGGGTCGGCGTCTTCCGGCCACGGACGCTCTGGCCTTTCCCCGACCGCGAGCTGAAGGACATTGCCGGTCGGGCGCGGCGGATCGTCGTGGCGGAGATGAACATGGGGCAGATGCTCCTGGAGGTCGAGCGCTGCGTCGCCGGGCAGGCGCCCGTGGTGCCGTGCCTGCGGGCGGACGGCCTGCCGCTGACTCCGGAGGACGTGCTGGCACGGCTCGAGGCGCCGGCGCGGGCGGGAGCGATCCGATGACCACGGCGGCCGCGAGCCAGATCGACTACCGCGAGTACCTGCGGCTCGACATGATGCCGCACATCCTCTGTCCGGGCTGCGGACACGGGATCGTGCTGAAGGCGATCCTGCGTGCCATCCACCGGCTCGGGCTCCGGCGCGAGGAGGTGGCCTTCGTCTCCGGCATCGGCTGCTCGAGCCGCATCGTCGGCTACGTGGACTTCTGCACGCTGCACACGACCCACGGCCGGCCGCTCACCTTCGCCACGGGGCTCAAGCTCGCGCGGCCGGCTCTGCACGTCATCGTCATCACTGGCGACGGCGACGGGCTCGCCATCGGAGGCAACCACCTGATCCACGCGGCCCGGCGCAACGTGGACCTCACCTGCCTCCTCCTGAACAACGCCATCTATGGCATGACGGGCGGGCAGGGGGCGCCCACGACGCCCGAGGGGGCGCGCAGCAGCATCACGCCCGGCGGGGCCATCGAGCCCGCCTTCGACGCCTGCCGGCTCGCCCTCGGCGCCGGCGCCTCCTTCGTCGCGCGG
Source organism: Candidatus Rokuibacteriota bacterium (assembly GCA_016184305.1). Lineage (GTDB taxonomy): Bacteria > Methylomirabilota > Methylomirabilia > Rokubacteriales > CSP1-6 > UBA12499. The sequence continues at coordinate 13,199 of JACPCX010000120.1, forward strand.
GGGCTCACGGCCCAGCCGCTCCAGCTCGACGACCTGATCGTGCAGGCGATGGAGCACAAGGGCTTCTCGTTCCTCGAGGTGCTCAGCGATTGCCCCGAGTTCTTCGGCCGCTACAACGACCTCGGGCGCGGACCGGAGATGCTCCAGGCGCAGCGGAGCCACGTCGAGTGGATCGGCGCCGCGCTCGCGGAGAAGACGTACGTCCCCGGGCTCGGATCCGATACGCCGTCCCACGGGGCGGCTCCGGCCTTCAACGCCGGAGTCCTCCACCGCGAGGCGCGCCCGGATCTCGGAGCACAGCTCGCTCAGCGGGCGACGGCGGCGCCGACTGCGCGGGCGTGGCACCCCGAACCGGCTGCCACGCTCCCGGGCGCGGTGACCGGGACAGTCTCCAACGGGATCGTCGCCGCCGGGCCCATGAGAATCCGGCTGGCGGGCGCGGGCGGCCAGGGCATCGTGCTGGCGGGGCTGCTCCTGGCCGAGGCCGCCGTGGCCGCAGGCCGCAACGCAACCCACGCCCAGGCCTATGGACCGGAGTCCCGAGGGGGAGCGAGCAAGGCGGAGGTCATCATCAGCGACGGGGAGATCGAGTTCCCCTGCGCCGACCGCGTGGATGCGCTGGTGGCGCTGACCCGGGAAGCGTACGACCGCTACGTGTCACTGCTCGAGCCTGGCGGCACGCTCGTCGTGGACCGCGACCAGGTGCCCGTGGAGTCGACGAATGGGTTCGCCTGCCACGCGCTCCCCATCGCTGCCACGGCCCAGCAGGCTCTCGGCACCACGATGGGGGCGAATCTCGTGGCGCTGGGCGCCATCGTCGGGCTCACCGCCGCGGTGCCCGTGGAGGCCGTGGAGCGCGCCGTCGCCGCCCGCCGCCCCGGCGGCAGCGCCGAGCGCGCCCTGACCGCATTCCGCGCCGGCCTCGCCCTGGGGTCAGGTCTTGCATTACGACATCGGTAGGGTACGGTCTTGCATTGTGATACGGGTCAGGGGCCTGATCATCGTGCACCGCTGGGAGCGCAACGGCGGCGGGGCTGGGGCCACGTGTCGGATTGCAAGACCTGACCCCTAGCGCTCTACGCGCCGGCCTCGCCCTCGTCGCCAAGCGCTGAGCGGCTAGCTCACCCAGTCGCAGATGAAGACGTCGAGGTCGCGGGGGGCCGCGGCGCCTCGATTGCTGCAGAAGACGAGCTGGCTGCCGTCGCGGGAGAACATCGGAAAGGACGCGAAGGACTCGGTCCAGGTGAGCCGCTCGAGCCCCCCGCCGTCGCGGTCGATCAGGTAGAGAGCGAAGCTCCGGCCCGACGGGTCGTGCAGGTTCGACGAGAACACGACCTTCCGGGAGTCCGGGTGCATGAACGGCGAGAAGTTCGCGGCGCCGTTGCGCGTGACCTGGGTGAGCCCGCTGCCGTCGGCTCCCATGGAGAAGATCTCGAGCCGCCGCGGCCGCACCAGGCTCTGGCCCAGGAGCGACCGGTACTCGTCGAGATCGGCCCCCGCTGCAGGCCGGGCGGCGCGGAAGACGACGTACCGCCCGTCCCAGGAGAAGAAGGGCCCGCCGTCGTAGCCGATCCCGTCCGTCAGCCGGCGCAGGTTCCCGCCGTCGGCGTCCATCGCGTAGAGGTCGAGATCGCCGTCCCTGAGCGAGGTGAAGACGATGCGCTTGCCGTCCGGCGAGACGGCGCCCTCGGCGTCGTAGCCGTCGTTGTCGGTGAGGCGGGTCAGCGCGCCGCTGGCGAGATCGGCGGCGAAGATCTCGTAGGAGCGGTAGATGGGCCAGACATAGCCCTGGGAGCGGTCGGGCGGCGTCGGGCAGTCGGCGCCGCCCAGATGGGTCGAGGCGTAGATGATGCGCCGGCCGTCGGGAAAGAAGAAGGCGCAGGTGGTGCGCCCCTTGCCCGTCGAGACCAGGCGGACATCCCCGCCGTCCGCGCGCATGGTGAAGATCTGATCGCAGCCGAAGGGCGGCCTCGTGGACTGGAACACCAGGCGCGTGCCCGTCCAGTCGAAATAGGCCTCGGCGTTCTGGCCGCCGAATGTGAGCTGCCGGAGGTTCGCGAGCCGGCGCTCGCGGGGATCGGCGGCCGGTCCCGCGGCCCGCGCCTTCCTGAGGCGGGCCTGGATGGACTCCGCGAGCGCCCAGGCGGAGCCCGTGAGACCGAGGCGCAGCATGGTCCTGCGGTCGAGGCGCCATGCCATCACTGGCGCCGCTCCTGCAGCACGGCCTCCACTCGCTGCTGCGCGCCGTCGCGCAGGAGCCACAGCTCGACGCGGTCGCCGGGGCGCTGGCCGCGCAGCGCGAAGGTGAGGTCGTTGAGCGTCGTCACGGTGACGGGACCGAGCTTGACGATGACGTCGCCGGCGCGGACTCCCGCCTGCTCCGCCGGGCTGCCGGGGCGGATGCCGTTGATCTTGACGCCGGGCTGGGCGGACTCGCCGAACTCGGGGATCACGCCGAGGTAGGGGCCGTAGCCGGAGGCCCGGGATCCTCGCGCGGGCGGCGCCGCGATCTTGACGTAGGCGGGCGCGATCGGAGCCGCGGCCACGTCCCCGATGACCCGCGCGGCGAAGGTCGCGACCGTCTCGAGCCCGGCGGCGTCGATCTTGTCCCAGGTGTCCGAGGGGCGGTGGTAATCGGCGTGGGCGCCCGTGGTGAGGAAGAGCACGGGACGCCCGGCGGCATAGAAGGACGTGTGATCCGAGGGCGAGTGCGGATCGCCCTGGAGCTGGAGATCGAGTGGCAGCCCGCGCGCGGCATCCGCGACGAGGGCGCGCAGGCCGGTGCCGCTGTCCACGCCGGCCGCGTAGAGCTTTCCCTCGCGCAGCCGCCCGACCATGTCCAGGTTGACCATCAGGGCGGTGCGATCCAGGGGAGAGGCGGGGTGAGCGACATGGTGGGCCGAGCCGAGAAGCCCCATCTCCTCCCCAGCGAACGCGACGAAGACGAGGGTGCGCGGCGTCCCGCCCGCGGCGGCGAAGGCCCGGGCCAGCGCCATCACGCCTGCCGTGCCCGAGGCATTGTCGTCGGCGCCCGGGTGGATCGCGCCGAGGAGATCCGGGGCGAGCGAGCCCTCGCCGCCGCGCCCCAGGTGGTCGTAATGCGCGCCCACCACGATGGCTTGCTCTCTCAGCGCGGGGTCAGTCCCGGGGAGGATGCCGACCACGTTGGCGGCCGTGCCGCGCTCGCGGGTGAGGCTCACCTCGAGGCCGAGGCGGGTCCCGGGGACGGCGAAGGACTGCGGCTGGAGCGCCTGATCGATGGCCGCGGCCAGGTCGGCGATCCGCTTGCCAGAGGGAGGGAGTAGCGAGTCGGCGACCGCCCGGGTGACGAAGGCCGCGAGGATGCCCCAGGGTTGGCTGATGCCGCCGAGATGGGGCAGGTGCTCCTTCTCGGCCGCGGGGTGCTCCACCAGGAGGATGCCGCGGGCGCCGTGCTGGCGCGCGTTGATGATCTTGTGGCTGCGCTCCGAGTAGTGGTAGGCCTCGGGCCGCCGGAAGGGGCTCGCCGGATCCTGCGAGCGCGGCTCGCGGCTCAGCACCAGCACGATCTTCTCCCGCACGTCGAGCCCCGCATAGTCGTCGTAGCCGAGGTCGGGGGCGGTGATGCCGTAGCCGGCGAAGACGAGATCCCTTTCCGCGGCGCCGTCAGCCGAGACCGCCAGCGGCGTGAACTCGCGGCCGAGCGCGAGCGTGCGCGGAGAGGGCGCGACGACCTTCAGCGAGTTGGCCGCGCCGAGGCGGATCCCCGTCGCGACCTGGAAGGGCTGGAGATAGCGCCCGGCGTCGCCGCCGGGTCTCAGGCCCGCCTGCTGGAAGACGGACACGATGTGGGCGGCCGCGCGGTCGGCGCCCTGGGTGCCCGAGGCGCGCCCCTCGGTGTCGGGGGCGGACAGGGCCTTCACCTCTTCGAGCAGCCACTGCTGGGGCGGCAATGCCGGCGGGGCGGCGTCGGCGCGGCTTGCCGCCAGGGCCAGCACGAGGACGAGCGCGCGGAGGCTCACGCCGACATTCTACACGCGGCCCAGCCGACGCCGGCACCCGTTGCGTGCGTGCGTGAGGAACCCTCGCCCCATGGGGGCACGGCTGTCCCACCCTCGCATCCCCAGACAGGCGACCTTCAAGAAGGGGCTCGAGAACCTCGGCTACGGGGTGAAGGACACCGACGGGTACGCGGCTCAACCGCCCGGCTGGGCCGCCTGCAAGCCGTTCGCCGACCAGGCACAGGCCATGTCCTTCGACGACTACCGGGCCTTCCTCGAGACGTACACGCCGGAGTACGCCGCCGAGGTGTCCGGCGTCCCGGCCGGCCAGATCGGGGAGATCGCCCGTCTCTTCGCCAATCCCAAGCGCAAGGGCATGTCGCTCTGGACCATGGGCTTCAACCAGCACGTGAGGGGGACGTGGATCAACAACCTCGTCGATAACCTCCACCTCCTCACCGGGAAGATCTCCGAGCCCGGCAACGGCCCGTTCTCGCTGACCGGCCAGCCCTCCGCGTGCGGCACGACGCGGGAGATTGGGGCGCTACCGCCCTTCGAGAAGACGCGCCCGAAGTAGCCGCCCGCGTCCAGGGGGCGCGCCGATCACATGCTCGAGGGGTTCATGGCGGCGACGAGGGTCGCCAGGCCGGCTCCGACGTTGATGTACTGGTGGGGGGCGGCGCGGTCGAGCGTGATGCTGTCCCCTTCCTCGAGGCGGTGACGGCTGTCGCCCACGACCACCTCCACCGTCCCGGCGAGCACCAGCGCGCACTCATCCCCGGTGCTGGAGCCCGTCGGCTCCTCACAGTTCCTCCCGCCCGGCTCCAGGCGCATGAGGACCAGCTGGAGGTTCGTCCGATCGTCTGGCGAGACGAACTCGTAGGTGACTCCCAGGGCCGGCCACCGGATCTCTTTCCGGTGCGAGCGCCGGAGGACCGCGCCGACCGCGTTCTCCGTCGACAGGAGGTGGGAGATCGGCACCTGGAGGGCGTACGCGACCTTGCGCAGCGAGGTCAGGGAAGGGCTCGCGATCCCGCGCTCCACCTGGCTCAGCAGGCTCTTGGTCAGCCCCGTCGCGGCCGCGACCTGGCCGAGTGAGAGACTTCGGGAGGTCCGGGCCGATCGGATCCGGCGTCCCAGGCCGAGCTCGTCCACAGCCGGAATTCTCCCGTTTCGGTTCAGCATGGCTTTACCCATAGCTTTTACCACTCCATTTCACGCCGAGTCAATTCCAGAAAGCGCCATGATGGCGGGTCAGTACGTGATACAGAGCCAAAAGGGTACTTGACAGTTCAAGCCGGGTAGCTGTATTGAATCCGTTAACTGTAGCTTAACCACGAAGTCTGGGACAGGGGAGGCGGACGTGGCGGTCCCTGATGTGCTCATCGTAGGTGGAGGCGTGATCGGGTGCGCGGTCGCCTATGAACTGGCCCGGCACGGTGTGAAGGTTCGCCTCCTGGAGGGTGCGGGCCTCTGCTCCGGCGCCTCCGGGGCCAACGGGGCGTTGGTCTGGCCGCAGGCGATGGCTCGTGGAATCGGCCTCACGTTCTCGCTGGCGAACTTCCGCCTCTTCCCGGCGCTCGGCGAGGAGCTCGGGGTGGACCTCGAGTATCGCCGCACCGGGGGCCTTGTCGCCGTCGGGGCCGACCAGTGGGAGCGCATGGTGGCGTACGCGGCCGCCCAGCGGGAGATCGGGCTTCCGGCCGAGTTGCTCGACGGCGCCGCGGCGCGCGCCTACATCACCATCGCCTGGTGGCTCACCACGTTCCCCGGCGCGACCATCATGCTCACGGTGCTGGGGATCAACTTCATGGGGGACTGGCTCCGGGACCTGTTCGACCCGCGGCTGGAGTCACTCTGATCGCATACTCGAGGAGGCACGCATGAGGACGTGGTCCGGTCGCATCGCCGCCGGCGTCGAGAGGGGGAGCCCGTTCACCTTCACGCTGGACGGCGAGCCCGTGGAGGCGTATCCGGGAGAAACCGTGGCTGGGGCCTTGCTGGCAAGCGGGCGCCGCATCGCGCGGCGGTCCCCGCGGCGCGGGGAGCCCCGGGGGCTCTTCTGCGCGATGGGCATCTGCCATGACTGTCGCATGCTGGTGGACGGGGAGCCGAATGTCAGGACATGCCTGGCGCCCGCCCGCCCCGGCATGGTGGTCGAGACGCAGATCGGGCTCGGGCCCGTCCGGGAGGTGGCGCAGTGACGTCCTTCGACGCGGTGGT
>JACPCX010000230.1:0-1127 GCA_016184305.1 Candidatus Rokuibacteriota bacterium
GTCACGTCCGTGCTGCTCTACTACCTCGCCTTCGTCTTCGCCGGCAGGGGCATCCGGGAGCTGCAGGAGTCGGGGCTCGTCGGGATCACGCCGGCGAGCTGGATCCCCACGTGGGACTTCCTCGGCCTCTACCCGACCTGGGAGAGCGTGGGGCTCCAGGCGGTCCTCGTCGGCGCAGCGATCGTCGCGGTCGGCCACCTCTTCCGGCGGCGCGGGAAGCGGGCGAGCGCCGAAACGGTTCACCCATGACCTCGAGGAGGGAGAAGCGCATGAGTGCGCGTCGAACCATAGTCGTCGCAGTAGCCCTGGCGCTCGGGCTCGTACCGGAACCGGCGCTCTCCAAGGAGGTCCCCATCGGGGAGCCGAAAGTGATCGAGGCAGCGGGGCTCGAGGTGGCGGCCGTTTATCTCCAGCCGATCGAGATGGAGCCAGCCAGCCACCAGGGCAAGCCGCTCTACCTCCCGAGGGCGAAATCGGACATCCATCTCGAAGCGGACATCCGCGCCGGGAAGGGCAACAAGCACGGGTTCCGCGACGGGGAGTGGGTGCCGGCCCTCACCGTGCGCTACTCGCTGAAGCACCTCGACACCGGGCAGGAGCAGTCGGGGCTGCTCCACCCGATGGTGGCCAACGACGGCCCTCACTACGGCGCCAACCTTAAGATGCCCGGGCTCGGCAACTACAAGCTGATCTTCATCGTCGAGCCCCCGGGGAGCGGCGGCCCGGACGCGCCGGTGGGGCAGGGTTTTGGTCTGGCCTCGAAGATTCCCTGGTGGAAGCCGTTCCAGGTGGAGTGGTCGTTCAAGTACTTCGGCCCGGGCAAGAAGGGTGGCTACTGAGGAGGCGATGATGACTTCGAAGACGACGATCTCTCGGGACCCACTGCTGGTCGCCATCCTCCTGCTCGTGGGCCTGGCCGGCCCCGCGACGGCAGCCCCGAAGGAGGCCGCGATGGGGGCGATGGCCAGGCCGGAGGCTGGCCTGGCCATCGCCGCCGGCTCCCAGGCGCCGCTCGCCGTGCAGGGACCGGACGCGGCGGGCCGGCCGCTGTTCGCGCCACCCGACGGCGCGTCCCTGTTCCTGGCCGTCGACGTCCGGGCCCAGAAGGGGAACAAGAACGGGTTCGG
>JACPCX010000121.1:0-38684 GCA_016184305.1 Candidatus Rokuibacteriota bacterium
GCCGGCTGAGTGCGGCAGCGACCTATCTCTACCCGGAAGGCGGCCGCTACTGGTACTCGACCCAGCCTACGGTGACCAAGCTGGCGGAGGACCGCGCCGAGCAGTTCAAGCGCGCCCCGGACAAGGTCGCCCAGGAGATCGACAAACGGCTGCGCGCCGACCTGCGGAAGATCGGCGACTTCAGCCGGATCCACCCGCTGCCGCAGTCGGGCCAGGACGTGCCCGACGACATGGACGCGCGGCTGGTGGTGTTGGGAATCGACCACCCCTACGGCAAGGGAGGGGGCAGTGCCGCCGAGGCGGCGGCCAAGGCCATCTTCGAGTCCCGTGGCAGTGCGCCCCGCCTCTTCCGCAACACGCTGGTCTTCCTCGCGGTGGACCAGACGCGGCTCCAGGACCTGGACGAGGCGGCGCGCCGCTTTCTCGCCTGGGAGTCGATCGTCACCGAGAAGGACAAGCTCGACCTCTCGCCGCACCAGGTGCGGCAGGCCGAGGCGCAGAAGGACGCCGCGGACGGGGCGGTGACGGCCCGGCTGCCCGAAGCCTACCAGTGGCTGCTGGTGCCGGTGCAGACCTCGCCCCAGGCCAGCGTCGAGTGGCAAGCCTTTCGCCTCACCGGGCAGGACGCGCTGGCGGTGCGGGCCAGCAAGAAGCTGAAGAACGACGAGCTGCTGGTGACCGCGCTGGCCGGCACCCGCCTCCGCATGGAGCTCGACCGCGTCCCGCTGTGGCGCGGGGATCACGTCGCCATCAAGCAGCTCGCCGAGGACTTCGCCCGGTATGTCTACCTGCCGCGCCTCAAGGACACGGCCGTGCTGCTGGCGGCCGTCCGGGACGGTCTCGGCCTGCTCCTGTGGCAGCAGGAGTCCTTCGGCTACGCCGATAGCTTCGATAAGGCCGCCACGCGGTACCGGGGGCTGCGGGTCGGGCAGCACCGGGTGATCGCTAACAGCGAGGCGGCAGGGCTTCTCGTGCGGCCCGAGGTCGCGCAGAGACAGCTCGAGATGGAGGCGGCGGGAAAGGCCGCAGCCGGTGAAGGGGCGGCCGGCGAGCCGCCGGGAGGCGGCCAGGGAGGGCGTCCCGGAGGGACAGGTCAGGCACCGTCCGGACCGGGCTCAGGGCCGACGGTAGCCCCCAAACCGAAACGGTTCCACGGGAGTGTCGCCCTGGACCCCACACGCGTGGGCCGCGACGCCAGCCGTGTCGGCGACGAAGTGATCGCGCACCTCGCCGGGCTGCTCGGTGCCACGATGAAGGTCACGCTCGAGATCGAGGCCGACATTCCCGGCGGGGTCCCGGACACCGTGGTGAGGACGGTGACGGAGAACAGCAAGACGCTCAAGTTCTCGAATCAGGGGTTCGAGACGGAGTGAAGCCCAGCCATGGTGTCGGCTCACCCCAAGGCCTTCGATTCCCGGTAGGATGCCAGCCGAGTCCCTGCCGCGAGATCGTCAACCACCAGCAGGGGGGGCAGGGCCCAGAGGACGCAGCACCCGTCCGGCGGGAGGACTCACCGAAGTAGAGGCCGGGGGTCGGATCGACCATCGATCCCGAGCCTGGTGCCCATAGGTTCGAGCACCCAGAGCCCAGAATCCACGGCGTGAGCCGTGGATTCTGGGCTCTGGTGTTCTTCCCCGGGGAGGGAGCCAGATGGTCGTGGCCGAAGGGCCGACGGGTCCGGGGCATAGACGCGGCTCAGGAGCACGAGCCCGATCACGACGCAGGCGGCGAGGGCGTTGCTCGGCGTCGACCAGATCCGCAGTAGGCCTCGATCCACAGCTCGAGCGTCTCGTCGAGCCGTCGTGGAGCGCCGATGGCGATCGGGCGAAGTTCCTGCTCGTACCGCCAGGGCGAGGGGGGCTCAGGCGGGGTGCCGGAGGGCATCGGCCGTCCAGTCGGTCAAGAGGTTCCAGCGCCTGGCGTCCTCGGACGGGTGGGCCGCGAGCCGGCGCCGCTCCGCCGGGGGGAGATCAGTCCGGCACAGGGTGTCCTCGCGCGCGAGCCGGCTGCGCTCGAGCGCGGCTTCCAGTTCGCCCAGGGCCCGCGCCTTGGGCGCGTCTCCGCCGCGCTCGGCAAGCCGGCGCGCGAGGGTCGCGACGAAGCCGAGGCGATTCTGCAGGTCCTGGAGCTTGGCTTCCCGCACGAGCCAGTCCCGGTCCAGGGGCCAGAACCGCCAGAGGAGCCATGGCAGGGCCTCGACGAGACGGGCTTCCAGATTGTCCTGTGCCAGCGCGGCGAGGAGGACCTCGCCGGGGTTCCTGGGGGTCCAGCGTCGCGGCCGGAGATGGGCGAGGCCGGGGTAGCCGAGGGCGGCGAGATCGCGGGCCAGGGCCCCGGCGGCGAGCGGCCGGCGAGGCGACGCCGGCGCCACGGGCGGGAGCAGGCTGGGGGACAGGCCGTAGAGGCGCATCGCCCGGCGGGCGAGATCGGGGGTCAGGCGGCGCCGGCCGCTCTCGATCATGGCCAGATAGGGTTGTGACAGGCCCAGGCGGACCGCGGCCTGCACCTGGGTGAGGCCCTTGGCCAGCCGCGCCGTCCGGAGGTCCATGGCAGCCGCGAGTCTATCACAGATTGTGTAATAATCGCCCGGCGCCAACCGCAGCGTCCCCGCGCTCACGATGCGCGCTCTGCAGCCGCCCGCCCCGTCGGCCCTCCGCCCTCGGCCCGGCCCAGGAGCCCGAGCCCGATCACAGGGAACATCGCGGAAGGCGCAGGGAGACTGGAATTCATCTCTTGGATCTAACTTTCACGTATCTGAAGCATGCGAAAGTACGGCTTGTCCAAAGGGGGCCTACGATGCTAACTTTCTAGTATCTGATATACGCGAAAGTTAAGAGATGGGGCTCTACCTCGTCGGCGAGACGATCGACAAGACCCGCGGCCACTCCCAGGCCGAGGCAGGAAAGCTTGTCCAGCTGAGGCGGGGCATCTATGCGGACGCGGGCGATGATGTTGACGCAACCGTCCTCAAGCATGCCATCCGCATCGCGAAATACCTCTATCCCCGAGCCTACCTGTCCGCCGCCGGCGCCGCCCTCCTGGGGCCAACCCGGGAAGGCCGGCTCTTCCTGAGTGGCCGGCGCATCCAGCGCACCCGCATCCGCGCGCTGGAGATCATCCAGAACCAAGCCCCGCCCCATCCTTCTCTCGGCGAGGCGGTCGTGGACGACGGCATGGGCGAGTTCCGGGTCGACGTCTCCTCGATCCGCCAGCGCTTCCTCGAGGCCTTCCGCCTGCGCAGCGAGCACGCGGCCTCGCTCGACGAGGCGATGCGCGAGGCGATCGCCGCCCGCCTGATCGAGGAGTACGGCAGCCCGTCGAGCGCCGCCGACGCGGTGTGGACGCTCGCCCGCCAGAACGAATGGTACCGGGAAGGGGAGCGTGCCGAGCGGTTCCTGCTGCGCCGCCCGGCCGCGGCGCCGGCGCGCAACGAAGCGGCGCTCGATCTGATCGTCGCGTGGCACGGTGTCCCGATCGGACACCTCGTTCACGACGGCTTCGAATGGCGGTGGACGGAAGCCGAGCGCAGTGGACCGCCCGTGGTTCGCCAGACCACGCCCGGCAAGCTGCCGCCGTTCATCGGCTCGCTGCTGCCCGAAGGCTGGCTCGAGGCTGTCCTGAGGGATCGCGACGATCGGGCGACGTTGCGGTCCGGCAAGCGCTACCTGTCGAGTATCACGATCGTGGAACGGCAGAGCGAGCTGGCGGCGCTTCCACCCGATGTCCTGCTCACGCCCCTGGACCGGTACGCGGCGAATGGCATCTTTACCGGCACGTATGCCGGGCCGGGCCGGGGAGACATCGAGGAAGGCTTCGAGAAGAATCTGGCGAAGCTCTACGAGCGCGCCGATACGCCGCGGCTCTCCGGCATCCAGATCAAGGCGCCGATGTCCCTCGACGCTGACGGCACGCTGTCGCCTGCCATTGGCAGGCCCTTCACCCATATCCTGAAACCTGCCGGCCCGAGCGGCTTCGAGGCGCTCCCGGTCATCGAGTGGATGGCCCTCGCCCTTGGCCGCGCCGTCGGGTTCGCGCCGCCGCCGGCGGCACTCGTCGCGATGCCCGACCACATGCCGCCCGCTCTGCTCGTCGAGCGCTTCGACCTCCGCGAGAGCCCCGAGGACAGGCGGCTGATCGCGCTGGAGGACTTCTGCTCGGTCCTCGGCCTGCCAACCCCGGCGAAATACGACGGCACCATCGAGCGGGTCGCCAAGGCGGTCCGCCAGCTCTCGACTGCGCCGGACGAAGATGTCCTGATCGTGATCAAGCGGGCGCTCTTCGCCTGGCTGATCGCCGACGGCGACATGCATCTGAAGAACATCGCGCTGCTGAAGATCGGCGACCCGGGAGACGCACACTTCCGTTCGGTGCGCATCGCGCCGCTCTATGACACGGTGACCACGCGCATCTTTCCGCGGCTTGCGCAAGACCGCATGGCCCTGAAGCTCAACGGCCGGGATGACTGGCTCCGGCGCGCGGATTTCCGCGCGCTGGCCACAACCGCCGGAGCGACGGCCGCGGACGGCGACGCCGCGATCACGGAAATGATTCAGAGGATGGGAGAGGCTGCCGGAGCGATTGCGCTGCCCGAGCTGCCAGAGCCTGGCCCGGACGCCGCGGCCATGGCGGCGAAGATGATCGAGATCACCCGGGCACGGATAGAGTCGTTTGAGTGAAGCCAAGTTTGGCGGCCCCTCAGGGCCTCTCGGCGACCTCCTCGCCAGGCGCGAACCGGGCAGCAGCCGCGCCAGCTCGGCAAGCTCCTGGAGGATCCGGTCCCGGCGGGCCTCGAGCCGCCGGGTGATCCACGGCCCCCGTGAAGGCGCCCTTGCGGTGGCCGAACAGCTCCGACTCGATCAGCGTCGCGGGGAGCGCCGAGAGGTTCAGCCCATAGAAGGACCCGCGGAAGTCCTCCTCCCTACACGTGCAGATCACGGACCTCCTCGACGACTGGTTCGCCCATCCAGCCCCGCCGGCTCTCAGCCGCTGGCGAAGGGACCGAGACGCGCCGCCGCATGCTCGGGAACGGATCCTGCGCCCGCCCGGTGGACATGGACTGCCACTTTTGCTCCGTCGAGTCTCGGCCACGCCCCGCCCCGTATGCGCTAAGATGCGTCCTGGCGCGATGTTCCGGTCATGCTCAGCCCGAGACGCGGCTGAGGGCCACAGGAGGCTGACATGGTGGAAGCGATGGTTCGTCCGCGGCTCTTCTCGTCCGGAAAGATGGGGCCGATGCAGCTCCGCAACCGGGTGGTGATGGCGCCCATGGTGGTGCAGCTCGCCTCCGAGAGCGGGGCGGTCACCCAGCGCACCATCGACTACTACGTGCGCCGGGCCGCGGGCGGCGCGGGGCTCGTCATCGTGGAGGCCAGCTACATCGCGCCGGAGGCCAAGGCCTTTGCCTGCCAGCTCGGGATAGATCGCGACGGCCTTGTCCCCGGCCACTTCGAGCTGGTCGAGGCCATCCACCGCCACGGCGCGAAGGTTGCCCTCCAGATCCATCATGGCGGCGGCCGCGCCGACCCGGCGCTGACGGGTGGCGTTCTCGTGACCCCGTCGCCTGTCGCTCAGGACGCCCATGCCGTCGTCCCCCGCGAGGCGACCCCGCGGGAGATCGAGACGTGGGCGGAAAGCTACGCCCGCGCCGCCGGGCGGGCGCAGCGCGCGGGCTACGATGCCGTGGAAATCCACGGCGCCCACGGCTACCTCATTCACGAGTTCCTTTCGCCCGCCTCCAACCGCCGCTCCGATGCCTACGGGGGGAGCCCGGAGAACCGCCGCCGCTTCGCCGGGCTGGTGATCCGGCAGGTCCGCGAGGCGGTGGGCGCGCGTTTTCCGATCCTCTTCCGCATGAGCGCCGAGGGCGGCTACGGGATCGAGGAGGCCGTGGAGATCGCGCAGGCCCTGGAGGCGTGGGGTGTGGACGCCATCCATGTCTCGGTCGGCGGAACTGCCCCGATTACCCTGGTCCCGCCGGACACCAGCCCCATGGCCCGTCCCGAGGGCTGGCTCACCGGCCACGCCGCGACCATCAAGAAGCGCGTCTCCGTGCCGATCATCGTCGTGGGGGAGATCCGTCACCCTGTCTTCGCGGAAGAGGTTCTGGCTCAGGGCAAGGCCGACTTCATCGCCCTCGGGCGGCAACTCCTGGCCGACCCGGACTGGCCCGCCAAGGCCGAGGCCGGCAGGGACGACGAGATCCGCCTGTGCATCTCCTGCGACCATTGCCGGCTGGCCCTGCTGTTGACACGGCCGATCCGCTGCCTGGTGAACCCCGAGGTGGGCCGAGAGCGGGAGTTCTCCGCCTTCGGGCCAGCGGCCGCGCCCAAGCGCGTCATCGTTGTGGGCGGAGGCCCCGCCGGCCTGGAGGCGGCGCGGGCCGCGGCCGCGCGGGGCCACCACGTCACGCTGTCCGAGCGCAGCGCCGAGCTCGGGGGTCAGCTGCATCTCGCCGCGCTCCCTCCCCACAAGGAGAAGATCGAGTGGCTGAGGCGATGCCTCGTCACCCAGGCGCGGAAGGCCGGGGTGGAGCTGTCTCCCTCGACGATCTTCCGGCCCGAAGGGCTGGCCGAGGGAGAGGCCGACGCCGTGGTGGTGGCAACCGGCGCCCGCCCGGTCGAGGAGCAGGTGCGGGGCGCCCGTGCGGGCCAGGTGTTCTCGGCCTGGGAGGTGCTGGAGGGCCGTCCGCCCGCGACGGACCTGGCGGTGGTCGTGCTGGGCGGAAGGCAGATGGGCTGCGAGACGGCGGAGTTCCTGGCCGAGCGCGGCAACCGGGTGACCCTGGTCTCCCGCTCGCGGACAGAGGAGCTGGCCGGCGATGTGGTGGCGAGCTACCGGGGGCCCCTCCTGGCCCGGTTGCGAAGGCTGGGAGTGGCGCTCCGCACGCGCTGCGATGTCCGCGAGGTGAGGGATGGCCAGGCCATCGTCGTGGAGGCGGGCGGCCGCGAAGAGGCCGTGGACGCCGACCTTGTGATCCTTGCCCGCGGGTCAATGCCCGAGCCCACCTGGCTGGAACTGCTCCGGACGAAGGTGCCCGAGGTCTACGTGGTGGGGGACTGCGTCGAGCCGCGCATGATCGCCGACGCGCTCTACGAAGGCGCCTGGGCCGGGAGCCAGATCTAGCGTCACTCGTGGGGGCTCGGACGGGGTCTCCGCTGGGTTCCTGGAATCGCGTTATACTCACCCGGAACCCCGGTCGCTGACTCACGCAGATGTCAGCCTCGATCAGAATCGATGAGGGAGGATCGCGCATGAGGGAAGCCGTGGTGGTCGCCAGCTCTCGCACCCCGCTCGCCAAGTCGTTCCGCGGGTCGTTCAACCTCACGCGGCCTGACGACCTCGCCGCCCATTGCATCAAGGACGTGCTGGGCAAGGCGCCCCAGCTCGCCCCGGCCGAGATCGAGGACGTGGTTCTCGGCTGCGGCCAGCCGCACGGGTCCCAGGGACACAACATCGCCCGCGTGGCCGCGCTGCGCGCCGGGCTGCCGGCATCCATCCCCGGCACGACGGTGAACCGCTTCTGCTCGTCGGGACTGCAGGCCATCGCGATGGCGGCGCACCACATCATGAACGACGGGGCCGAGGCCGCGATCGGGGGCGGTGTCGAGAGCATCACCATGCTCCAGCGCGACAGCAGCCCCAACCCCTGGGTGAAGGAGCACTTCCCCGGCCTCTACATGGTCATGGGCGAGACGGCGGAGGTCGTGGCCAAGCGCTACAAGATCAGCCGCCAGGCCCAGGACGAGTACTCGCTCGGGAGCCAGCAGCGCACGGCGCGCGCCCAGCAGGACGGCCTGTTCAAGGAGGAGCTGGCGCCCATGCACGTGACGCGCGGCATCCTCGACAAGAAGACGGGCGAGGTGGTCGGCACGGAGGAGTACTACGTCGACAAGGACGAGTGCAACCGGGCGGACACCACGCTCGAGGGGCTCCTGAAACTGCCGCCCCACTTCGACAAGGAGAGCGGCCAGGGCACGGTGACTGCCGGCAACTCCTCCCAGCTCTCCGACGGCGCCTCGGCGACGCTCCTGATGTCGCGCGAGCGGGCCGACACGCTCGGCATCCGGCCCAAGCTCGTCTTCCGCGGCTTCGCGGTGGCCGGCTGCGAGCCGGACGAGATGGGGATCGGGCCCGTGTTCGCGGTGCCGAAGCTCCTCAAGCGGCACGGGCTCACGGTGGACGATATCGGCGTGTGGGAGCTGAACGAGGCGTTCGCGGTGCAGGTGGTCTACTGCCGCGACCGGCTCGGTCTCGATCCCGATACCCTCAACGTCAACGGGGGCTCGGTCTCCATCGGCCATCCCTTCGGCATGACGGGCTCGCGGCTGGTGGGCACCATCGCCAACGAGATGCTCCGGCGCCGGGCGCGCTACGGCGTCGTGACGATGTGCATCGGGGGCGGCCAGGGCGCAGCCGGCCTCTTCGAGGCCTGCCTGTAGAGGCCAAGGGCGCAGGGGGCGGTTGTCACGGGTGCCCCCGTTTGCTATGATGCGCGTGCTTTCGCCCGCAGGGATGAGCGTTTCGACCCCGTCGTCTAGTCTGGCCAAGGACGCGACCCTTTCAAGGTCGAGATCGCGGGTTCGAATCCCGCCGGGGTCACCACTCTCCTCGTGGTTGGGGGGTTGCATGGAAAGGCCGGGCATCCGTGAGCTGGTCGGGCGGGCGATGCTCGACAAGGAGTTCCTGGCCGAGCTCGTGCGCGATCCGGCGGCCGTGCTTGCCGGCTATGGCCTCGAGGCCGAGGAGCGTGCGGCGGTGATGAAGGCCGTGGCCCGCACCGGCAAGACGTCGGACGCGGAGCGGACTCGGGCCCTGCAGACCATCATGATGAAGCGCTGGGCGACGTAGCCGCGTGCGCTCCCTTCCTTCGATCAGTGGACATCGCTGAGTGGCCAAGCCGGCCGACCCCGCCTTCCTGCGGCAGGTGCTCCTGTTCAAGGACATCGCCGACCCGGAGCTCCTGGCCCTGTGGCCCTGGCTCCACGAGCGGCGGCTGCGCGCGGGAGAGGTCCTCTTCCGGGAAGGCGATCTTGGGAGCGAGCTGTTCCTGATCCGGTCCGGGAGTGTGGTGATCTCCAAGCGTGTCACGGGGCGGGTCGAGCAGGTGCTGGCCCGGCTCGAGCCGGCTGACTTCTTCGGGGAGATGAGCCTCTTCGACCGGCGGCCGCGCTCGGCCACCGTGCAGGCCGACGTCAACACCGTGCTCCTCGGCCTCACCGGCGAGAACCTCGACCGGTTCATCGAGAGCAGCCCCCGCGCGGCCACCGCGTTCTTCTTCCAGCTCGTCCAGGTGTTCATCAAGCGGCTCCGCGACTCGGGCGACCTCGTGGCGGAGGTCACGCGCTGGGGGCTCGAGGCCACGGGGCTCGACATCGAGCATACCTCGCCCGGATGATGCGGTGACCGCCCGCAAGTCCAAGATCGAGCTCCTCGTCCGGGACGAGGCCGGTGACAGGTTCCGGATCCAGCGTGTCGAGAGCGGGCTCGCCTACCTCCAGCATCGGCCCCAGCGGATTCCCCTCGCGGAGTGCGAGCTCGCCGAGATGCGTTCCGGGGTGCGCAAGGCCACGTCCTACGTGCTGAAGAACCGCAAGACCGAGCACTACATCCAGCTGACCGAGCCGGAGAAGTTCCTGTGGGAGCAGATGGACGGGCACGCCTCGCTCCAGGAGATGGCCACCGCCTACGTGCTGCGCTATGGCGCCTTCGACTTCGACATCATCCCGGGCCTCATCTCCAAGCTCCGCCGCGCCGAGCTCCTGACGATGCGCCCGGCGTCACGCCTGAGGGAGGTGCTGTCCCGCCACCGGCGCAACCCGGCGGTGCGGGCGGCCGAGGCCGCCTTCAAGGCCCTCGAGAAGCTCACCGTGACGAGCCGGCGGGCGCACACCCTCTTCGAGCGCGTGTACCGCTACGGCGCCTTTGTCCTCTTCACGCCGTTCATGGTGGCGGGGCTCGTCCTCATCACGGGGCTTGGCGTCCGCGGGGCCGTCCTGCTCTGGGGGGACCGGAGCGAGGTGACCGCCGCGCTGGCGGCCCACCCCATCGCGGCGATCCTGCTCGTCAAGCTCTTCTTCTGGCTCACGGTGATCAGCCACCAGATGGTGCACGCGCTGGCCCTCGTGCATTACGGGCGGCGAGTCCGCGAGTTCGGCTTCACCATGCTCCACGGCTTCATCCCGACCTTCTACGCCGACGTGACCGACATCTTCATGGGCACGCGCCGCGCCCGGCTCGTGGCGGCGCTGGCCGGGCCGCTGGTGCACCTGTTCCTCGCGGCCTTCTACCTCTGGATCGCGAGCCTGCTGGGGCCCGGGCTGCTCAAGGGCTTCCTCGCCGTCTCGGCCATCCTGCAGCTGCAGTCGCTGTTCGTGAGCCTCTACCCGTTCTGCTTCCTCGAGATGGACGGCTATCACGTCCTGGTGGATCTGCTGGGCATGCCCACCCTCAACCACGAGTCCGTGAGTTTCGTCCGCCACTCGCTCTGGCGGCGGCTCGTGAAGGGGGTCGGGCTCAACCGCCAGGAAGTCGTCTACGTCTCCTACGTGTTCCTCTCGACCGCCTCCATCGTGGCCTTCGTCGGGATGAACGTGTGGCTGCTGTTCCGCGCGGGCGCCTCCTGAAGCCCGCGATCGGGGTGATGGCGAAGGTCCCGGGGCTCGAGCCCGTGAAGTCGCGGCTCCATCCGGCGCTCACTCCGGAGATGGCCACGGTTCTCTACCGCTGCTTCCTCCTGGACCGGCTCGACGCGCTTGCGACGCTACCCGGGATCGATGCGCTGGTGGCCTTCACGCCGCCCACCGGCCGGGCGCGCATGGTGGCGCTCGCCCCGGAGGGTTTCCGGCTCGTGGCCCAGCAGGGGAGAGATCTGGGAGAGCGGCTGTCGAATCTTCTTGCGGGCCTCCTCGCCAGCGGGCACCCCGGCGCCATGGCCATCGACAGCGATAGCCCGACACTGCCGATGGCGCATGTCCGTGAGGCGGCGGAGGTCCTGGCGCGGGGCGCGGCCGATCTGGTGCTGGGCCCGTCAGACGACGGCGGCTACTATCTCGTCGGGCTCCGCCGGGGAGCCCCTGGCCTCTTCGCGGGAATTCCCTGGAGCACGGATCGTGTCCTGCCCCTGACGATCGAGAAGGCCGGCCGGCTCGGGCTCAGGACGCACCTCCTGCCCGAGTGGTTCGACGTGGACACGGAGGCGGACCTGCGGCGCCTCCACGCCGCGCTTCTCGCGGGCGCAGGTCCGCGGCGCACGAGCCGTTGCCTCGAGGCGATCTACGGGTGAGCCTCTGGGGGTGACCGTCCGGGGCGGGTCTCATGAGCCGCCGCCGGCGACGAGCGCCACGAGTCGCGCGACCGAGTCATCGAGTGGCGTGTCGGCGGCGCCCGCGCTTCCCTCCCATAGCCTCAGCTGCTCGTCCTCGGGGAGCGCCTCGAGCGCCATCTGAGCCCGGCGCCTCACCTCCGGGGCGAGCAGTCGCGCCACGTCCACCACGAGCCTCACCGCGGGCGCCGCACGCTCTGCGCCGGGGGAGATGGCGCGCACCCGGGCGGCGCCCGCGTCGAGGAGGAGGCGGCTGACCCGGATCACCTCGCCATCCACGCGCAGCAGATCGCCGGGCACAGGCCCCCACTCGAGCCTGAGGCTTGCCATGACCTGACGGATGGACGCGCCGAGCGGCGGCGCGCTCTCGCGCGCGACGAGCGAGGCCAGGGCGGCGCGCCAGATCGGCGAGGCCGGCGCGGGAGGGCGCGGATCGTCCACGGGCGAGCGCCGCTCGACGATCTCGCCCGTCGCGTCGAGGACGAGCCGGTCCTCGAGCGGCTGGCCCAGTGCCCAGAGGGAGCAGACCACGCGGTCGCCCTCCCCGCGGACGACCCGCGGCTCGCGCCTCAGGACTTCCTGGGAGGCCACCCGGTAGAAGGCCGTGGTGCCCAGCACGACCTTCTCCACCTCCTCGCGCATCTGGACGCATACGTCGCGGCTCACGTGGTGGCGCTCGTGAGGTGCCGGCAGCCAGTCGAGCGGCTCGCCGGCGAGAAAGCGCTCGAGCGGCCTGTGCACGGCGGGATCGTAGCGAAAGGCCTCGAGCAGCGAGGTGAAGAGATGCTCCGACGGGTAGGGGCCGCGGTAGCGGGCCCGCGCGACGCCCTGGTCTTGCATCAGGCCCGCCAGCACGTTCAGGAGCGCCGTGCCTGCGCCGGGAGGGAGGCGTCGCGGCTCCGCCAGCGGGGGGATCACGTCCAGCCGCGCGTAGTCGAGGGCCTGATAGACGGTGATGGGCGCGGCCGGCCTCCAGGGCGCGTGCTCGTTCATGGCCCAGACGCGGTCCGAGGGGCCCCAGGCCGGATGCGTCGCGCTGTCGGGCTCGACGCCGATCCACCGACCGTCGGCCATGCGGCACGTGACCCACGCGAGTCCGCCACTCTCGCCCCAGCGGTACGCCGCCACCAGGTGGCCCCGCCGGTCGATCTCGACGAGGCGGAGCCGCGTGCCGGGGCGGTAGCCGATGACGCTCCCGTGGCGCCGGACCGACACGGGAGGCGCAGGCCCGTCGAGAGCCCGGCGCAGCGCCGCCACGCCCGCCGGGTCGTGGGCGGCGATCTCGGCTCGGGCGAGAGAGGCGGAGAGACGCGGCAGGTGTGCGCGGTCCATCCCGAGCGTTGATGGTACAATGCGACTCGTGCGAGCCCTCCTGGTTGTGTGCGGCCTCCTGCTCGGCGCCTGCGCGTCCACGGGCGGTTTGCCGGCTCAGCCCTTCACTGACGTTCCCGTCGGCGCGCAGTGGCAGCCGTACTCGCGCGACTGGGTCGTGATCGAGACGCCCGGAGTCACGGCCGCCAAGCTGATCTACTTCGCCAAGACCGGCGTGGATGCGACCCTCGCCGAGGTGCGCCGGCTCATGCCCCAGAGCGGGTGGAGGGAGAGGGCCACCGAGCGCTTCGTGAACCCCGAGGGCTTCAAGGGCCAGTGGGCGGAGTACGTGAAGGGCGCGGATGTCTGCCGCGTGACCGTCATCGAGGGGGCGAGCGCCACCCACGTGGACCTGACCCTGGCCCGGCACCCGGCCACACGCTGATGGCGGGCGCCGACCTGGCCTGGCGCTCGGCCATGGAGCTGGCCGGGCTCATTCGCGACAAGCAGGTCTCCCCGGTCGAGGTGATGGACGCCGTCCAGGCCCGGATCACCGCGCTGAACCCCGGGATCAACGCCTTCTGCACCGTCGCGGAGGAGGAGGCGCGGGACGCGGCCCTGGCCGCGGAGGTGGCCGTGCTCTCCGGCGAGCCGCTCCCGCCGCTCCATGGCGTGCCGGTCTCGGTGAAGGACCTGATCTTCACCCGCCGCATCCGGACCACGGGCGGCTCCCGCCTCTTCGCCGACCACCATCCGGAGGAGGACGCGGTCAGCGTGGAGCGGCTCAGGGCGGCGGGCGCGGTCATCGTCGGCAAGACCACCACGCCGGAGTTCGGCCACAAGGGCATGACCGACAGCCCGCTCTGCGGCGTCACGCGCAATCCCTGGAACCTGGAGATGACCCCGGGCGGGTCGAGCGGCGGCGCCGCCGCGGCCGTGGCGGCCGGGCTGGCCCCGCTGGCTCTGGGGACGGACGGCGGCGGCTCCATCCGCCTCCCCGCCTCGTTCTGCGGGATCTACGGGCTCAAGCCCTCATTCGGGCGCGTGCCCTCCGGGCCCGGCTTCCCCGGGTGGGAGACCTTCTCCCACACCGGGCCCATGACGAGGACCGTCCGGGACGCCGCGCTCATGCTCGACGCCCTCGCGGGTCCCGACGACCGAGACCGCCATTCGCTGCCGGCCGATCCGGGCGGCTCCTTCCTCGAGGCCTGTGATGCGGGCATCGCCGGCCTGAGCGTCGCCTGGTCCCCCGATCTCGGCCGCGCGCGGGTGGACCCCGAGGTGGCGGAGCTGTGCGAGCGGGCCGCCGTGCAGCTCGAGTCGCTCGGCTGCCACGTGGAAGTGGTTATGCCCACCTGGGATGATCCCGAGGAGATCTTCCGCGTGATGGCGGCGGCCGAGATGTTCGCCGCCTGGGGCGACCGGCTGGCCGACGCTTCGCAGGAGCTCGACGGGACGCTCGTTGCGCTGCTGCGCTTCGGCCGTACCGTCACGGCGGAGCAGTACCTCACGGCCGCGCGCCGGCGGCGCGAGCTCTGGGGCGAGGCGCAGCGCTTCCTGGCGCGTTTCGATCTCCTCATCACGCCGACGATGCCGGTGCCGGCCTTCGCGGCGGCAGGGCTCCCGCCCAGGCAGATCAACGGCCGGGAGATCTCGCCGCTGGGCTGGTTGCCATTCACGTTCCCCTTCAATCTCACCGGGCAGCCCGCGGCCACGGTCCCCGCGGGCTTCACGGCGGCGGGGCTGCCGGTCGGGCTCCAGATCGTCGGACGGCGGCACGCGGACCGCACCGTGCTCGCCGCCTCCGCCGCGTTCGAGGCCGCCGCGCCGTGGAGCCATCACCGGCCGGGTCCCGATCCCCGCCCGCCGCGCGGTTGCGGCTGATCCTCATCTGTCTCGGCGGGGCGCTCGGCACGGCCGCCCGCTACCTGGCGGGCGGGGTCGTGGCGCGCTGGGTGGGGTCCGACTTCCCCTACGGCACGCTCCTCGTCAACGTCCTGGGATCCTTCCTGATCGGCCTGATCCAGCACGCGCAATTGACATCGCCCGATGCTTGTCGGAGTATCCCTCTGGCGCCCCGCAACCCGTGGGGTGGGTGAGTCAGGGAGGCCTCGGAAGACAGATGCCGGCGCGGGGTTACGATGCCATCGTGGTCGGAGCCAGCTTCGCGGGCCTCGGCGTGGCCCGTCAGCTTCGCGGCGACGTCTTGCTCCTCGACCGCCACGAGGTGGGCGCCGTCCAGACCTCCGCGTGCGGCACCCCGCTCTGGGTCCCCCAGACGCTCGGAGTGGCGGACAGCGTCCTCCAGGTTCACGAGCGCCTGACGGTTCGCACCCCGGGGCGGAGCGTGACCTACGACCTGTCGGCCGTGCCCTTCTGCACCTTCGACTACAAGGCATTCTGCCAGGGGCTGCTCGGCCAATGCCGCGCCCGCTTTCTCCGGACGAGGGTGACCGGGGTCGAGGAGGGGGCCGTGATCACCGGCGAGGGGCGGTTCAGCGCGCCGGTGGTGATCGACTGCTCCGGGTGGCGTCGCGCCGTGGTCAACGGCGGCGAGGCGGCGCGCCCCCGCGGCGGGGCCTACTCCTTCGGCCTCGAGGCGCGGGCCGATTTCACGGGGGAGGGGCTCTCCTTCTGGCTCGACAAGGGGCTGATCCACCGCGGGCTGGGCTGGATCTTCCCGGCCGGGGCGCAGAGCCTCGTCGGCCTGGGCTCCTACGTGGGCGCCTCCAAGCTCAGGCCCGCCCTCGAGCGCTTCCTGTCCGACCGCGGCGTGGCCGCCACCAGCTTCCACGGCACCTACTTCCCGAACCGGCTCCTGCGGCCCACCGTCGGGCGCCTGTTCGCCGTGGGGGACGCCGCCGGGCAGTGCATGCCGTTCACCGCCGAGGGTATCCGCCCGGCGCTCTACTTCGGTGGAGAGTGCGGCAAGATCGTGCAGGAGGTGATCGAGGGCCGGCTGAGCCTGGCCGACGGCCTCGAGCGCTACCGCCGGCTCGTGGGACGCTACCGGCGCGCGTACCGCGTCCTCTGGCTGGCGCAGCTGTTCGCGATGCACGCCCCGACGCGCTGGTTCGGGGCCTTCACGAGCCTGGCCGCGCGGCATCCGGTCCTTCCCCGCTGGTGGCCCCGCTACGCGTGGTTCGGCCGCATGGACCCCGCGCCCGTGGCCATCGTGACATGAGCACCCGCCCACGGGTCCTGCGCGGGCCATGAGGGAATGCACGGCCTGATCTCGCGCTACCGCTGGGCGCTTGTCGTCGGCAGCTCTGTTCTCTTCACGGCGGCCAGCCTCTGGTTCCTCCTCGCCGACGACCTCGCGGGCTACCACTTCCTGCTCCGCCTCTACCAGGACAAGCACTTCCTCAAGCGGACGCTCCGGGAGTGGGGAATCCTGGCGCCCGTGATCTTCATGATCATCCAGGCGCTGCAGGTGATCATCTCTCCCATCCCCGGCGAGGCCACCGGCTTCCTCGGGGGCTACCTCTTCGGGGTGTGGCTCGGCTTCATCTACTCCACCATCGGGCTGACGGCGGGCTCGGTGGCGGCCTTCGGCGTGGGCCGCTGGCTCGGCGCGCACTTCGTCCGGAACCTGGTGAGCAAGCAGACCTGGGACCGGCTCGGCTTCATCGTGGAGGCCGAGGGGACGATCCTCTGCTTCATCATCTACCTCATTCCCGGCCTGCCGAAGGACATGGTCTCTTACCTCTTCGGGATCAGCCCGATGCCGCTGTGGGTGTTCGCCCTGGTCTCGGGGCTCGGCCGGATGCCCGGCACCTGGGTCCTGTCGGCCCAGGGCTCCCAGACGGCGGCCGGCCAGTACGTCCGGGTGGTGCTCATCTCCGCCATCGCGGTGGCCGTGGCCCTGCCCCTCTACTACTACCGCCACCGCATCGTCCGGTGGTTGGAGTCGCGCAACGGTCAGGGGTCGGGCGACGGGGGGGCTTGACAGGCCCCACGTCGGTTCGTAGACTGGCAGCCACGCTTCACACAGGAGGCAGGCCAGTGGCACGGAAGGGGAACGGGATCGCGCAGGGCTGGCGGTTCTACTTTTATTACTTTCCCTCCGTCCGCCTACTGGCTTCCCTGAGCTAGCACCCAGGAGCCACGGGCGGACGAGCCGCCGGCCCGTGGCGATCGAGATCGAGCCAACGCCGCGGGCAACACACCCGCGGCGTTTTTCTTTTCCACGGGCCGAGGGCGGCGGCCGGGGATGACAACCGGATAGGCATAGGTCAAAGAAAGGCACAGCATGATCATCATCATGAAACCGGGATCGACCGAGGCGGATAGCGACGACGTCTGTCGCCGGGTGGCAGACTTCGGGTTCAGGACCCATCTCTCCCGGGGCGAGGTGCGGACCATCATCGGCGTGGTGGGCGACGATCGCGCGAAGGAACAGCTCCTCGCGCTGCAGTCGCTGGACGCCGTCGAAGGCGTGGTCCGGATCCTCCAGCCCTTCAAGCTCGCGAGCCGCGAGGCGCATCCCGAGAGCACCCAGTTCAAGATCCGCGACGTGCCGGTCGGCGGCAAGCAGATCGTCGTCATGGCGGGCCCCTGCGCCGTGGAGTCCCGGCCGCAGCTCCTGGCGGTGGCCGAGGGGGTCAAGGCGTGCGGGGCCCACATCCTCCGCGGCGGGGCCTTCAAGCCGCGCACCTCGCCGTACGCCTTCCAGGGCCTCGAGGAGGAGGGGCTCGCGCTGTTGTCCGAGGCGAGCCGCAAGACGGGGCTGCCGGTCGTGACGGAGGTGATGGAGCCCGACAAGGTGGAGGTGGTCGCCGCGCACGCCGACGTGCTGCAGATCGGCGCGCGCAACGTCCAGAACTTCTCGCTCCTCAAGCGCGTGGCCGAGTGCGGCAAGCCCGTGCTCCTCAAGCGCGGCATGTCCACCTCCATCCAGGAGTGGCTCCTCTCCGCCGAGTACGTGCTGGCGGGGGGCAACCCCAACGTGATCCTCTGCGAGCGGGGCATCCGCACCTTCGAGACTGCGACGCGTTACACCCTCGACCTGAACGCCATCCCTGTCGTCAAGCAGCTCTCTCACCTGCCGGTGTTCGTGGACCCGAGCCACGGGACGGGGCACTGGGAGTACGTGGCCGCCATGGCCCGGGCGGGGCTCGCCGCTGGCGCCGACGGGCTCATCATCGAGGTGCACAACAAGCCGGAGGAGGCGCTCTCGGACGGGCCGCAGTCCCTCAAGCCCGACCGCTTCGCTGCGCTCATGCGCGAGCTTCGCCCCCTGGCCGAAGTGCTTGAGCGAAGCCTGTAGTGACGACGGCGGAGATCGGGCGAATGAAGACGGGGAGCGCGAACATCCGTCGGGGATGGGCGGGCGACAGCCCGGGCGCCCGTGCCAGGTGAAGGAGAGTCTCTATGATCATCGTGTTGAAATCGGGAGTCTCCGAGGCGGATGTCCAGCACGTGTGCGAGCGCGTGGTCGAGCTCGGCTACCAGCCCCACACCATCCGCGGCGAGTTCAAGACCATCGTCGCCGCGGTGGGGGAGGAGCGTGGCAAGCCCGATCTCCGGCTGCTCGAAGCGCTGGAGACGGTGGAAGCCGTCATGCCGGTGCAGCAGCCGTTCAAGCTCGCGAGCCGGGAGATCAGGCCGGAGCCGACCGAGGTGCCCGTCAACGGCGTCAGCGTGGGCGGCCAGCGCGTGATCGTGATGGCGGGGCCCTGCTCGGTGGAGTCGGAGCCGCAGATCCTCGAGGTGGCCGAGGCCGTCAAGCAGGCCGGCGCCAGCATCCTCCGGGGCGGCGCCTACAAGCCCCGCAGCTCGCCCTACGCCTTCCAGGGGCTGAAGGAGCAGGGGCTCAGGTACCTCAAGGAGGCGAAGACGCGCACGGGGCTCCCCGTCGTCACCGAGGTGCTGGAGACGGAGAGCGTGGAGCTCGTGGCGGAGTACGCCGACATCCTGCAGATCGGCGCGCGCAACATCCAGAACTTCACCCTCCTGCGGCGCGTGGGAGAGATGGGCAAGCCCGTGCTCCTCAAGCGCGGCATGGCGACGAGCATCCAGGAGTTCCTGCTCTCGGCCGAGTACATCCTGTCGGCCGGCAACCCCAACGTGATCCTCTGCGAGCGGGGCATCCGCACGTTCGAGACCGCGACGCGCTTCACCCTCGATCTCAACGCCGTGCCGGTGCTCAAGAAGCTCTCCCACCTGCCGGTGGTCGTGGACCCGTCCCATGGCACGGGCCACTGGGACCTGGTGGCGCCCATGGCGAAGGGGGCGGTGGCCTGTGGGGCCGACGGGCTCATCATCGAGGTACACCCGCGACCGGAGGAGGCGCTGTCGGACGGTCCGCAGTCCCTCAAGCCGTCCAAGTTCGCCCAGCTCATGCGTGAACTGCGCCCGGTGGCGGAGGCCGTCGGCCGAACCCTGTAGCAGGCTGCTGACAAAGGCCCATCTGCGGAGGCGCGGCGCCCTCGGCCGCAACCTCGACGTGGCTCGCCCACGCCCGCCCGGATCTCCGGATCCGCTCGCCTCGCCTCCGGCTCGGCTCGCCAAGCGGAGTACGCCTCGGTTGCGGCCGTCGGGCGCCGCCTCGCATCTGGACCTTCTTGATCAGCATGCGCGTCTTCCAGCGGCCTGCCGGGCCGTGGTGGGTCGTGGGTCAATTCGGCCCTCGGTACTGGGGCAAGTTGCGAGCCAGACGAGGCACGAGGGAGCCAGCGACACGAGGCGTACTCCCTGTACGTTGAGCGTCGCTGGCGACCGAGTAACGAAGTATGGCGAAGTACGTTGAGCGTCGCTGGCGACCGAGTAACGAAGTATGGCGAAGCGAATTGACCCAGGACCCCGTGGTGGGGGGAGTCGGGTCCTGGGGGCGGGCCGTGGCATAATCGCTGTGTATGAAGATCTGGCTGCCGGCGGATCCCTCGCGGCGGGCCTTGCTCGTCGCGATCGTGTGCTCGGTGCTCCTCCACGGGCTGGTGGCCGCCTCGGTGTACCTGGCAGGCGCCTTCGCGCCCAAGATCGTCGCCAAGCGCGGTGAGCCGCTCTTCGTCGACATCACCCCCGACCGGCCCGAGGAGCGTGCGCCGCGCGGCAACCCCGCGCGTCCGCCCGGTCCGGGAACGCCCGCGCCCGAGCGCCGCGCTCCCGAGCCTCCGGCTCCCAAGATGGCGGAAGTGAAACCCAAGGCCGCCGAGGTTCCCAGGAGCGCTCCACCCAAGGCGCCGGCCCCGTCACAGGTAGCGAAGGCCTCCCCGCCCCCCGCGCCAGAGACTCCGGAGCCGCGCACCCAGGAGCCGGCGCCCGCTCCCGGGCCTCAGGCCCGCGCTCCCGAGCGCGAGACTGTCCCCTCCCAGCCTCAGCCCGCCGAGCCGTCCAGGACCGAGGGTGCCGCCAGCCCTTCGCGCCCCGCGGCACCGTCGGAGCCGGCGGGGCAAGTGCTCGCGCGGACCAAGTCGGGGCTCGACCTGCCGGCCGCCATGCTGAGAAGTCCCGGGGGGGGCGGAGGGCTCAAGGACGGACGCGGTGGCGTCGAGGGCGAGCCCATTCCGCTGGACACCCAGGAACCGAAGTACGTCGACTACTTCGGCCAGCTTCGCGAGCGGATCAAGTCCAAGTGGAGCTACCCGCGCGAGGCGGGCGAGCGCGGCATCGGCGGGCAGCTCCTCATCGAGTTCCACATCGCCAAGGACGGGCGCGTGCAGCTCCTGGAGCTCCGGCGCTCCTCAGGGGTGGAGATCCTCGACGACTACGCGATGAACGCGGTCCGCCTGGCCCAGCCCTTCCCGCCCGTGCCCGACAACCTCGCCAAGCAGGTCCTCGCCGTCAACGGCCTCTTCAACTACCAGATCGTCGGCAATAGCTTCGTCAATCAGTTCCTCCGGTAGTCTGCGGGGCTCCCGGTGCGCCTCTCCCCCCTCCGGATAAAGGAGTTCGGGCTTCCCGTGAGCCCCGAGGAGGGCCCCGGGCCGATCGACACGGTCCTGGAGGCACCCGGCCGCGGGCGCTTCCCTTGACAGGCGCGTCGCGTATCCTGTAGGATGTTCAGTGTTTTTTCCAGGGGAGGCAGGCTCGTAGCTCAGTGGGAGAGCGCTTGCTTGACACGCAAGAGGTCGGCGGTTCGAAACCGCCCGAGCCTACCATCCGATCTCGTTGACCGAGGGGTGCCCATCGCGAGGCAGCAGCGGGTGCACGACTAGGGCAGTCGAGAGCATCACCGGGCGCCGTCCGTGTGGTGTTTTTTTGTCTCTGCACCACGAAAGGACCTGATGGCTGAGCAGGAAGAAGACCGACATCTGAAGTTCGCCGGGGAGCTCGACTGCGTCCCGGAGCCCCTGCCGACCCTTCGCCACTCCACCTCGCACGTGATGGCCCAGGCGGTGAAGCAGCTCTTTCCCGAGGTGCGCGTCGCCATCGGCCCGGCCATCGAGGACGGCTTCTACTACGACTTCCGCAGGGCCACGCCCTTCACCCCCGAGGACCTCGCGCGCATCGAGGCGCGGATGCGGGAGCTCGTCAAGGCGGACCTGCCCTTCGTCAGGGAGGAGTGGGCACGCGCGGAGGCCATCCGCCACTTCAAGGAACAGGACGAGCCGTTCAAGGTGGAGATCCTCGAGGGGCTCGACGTGCCTGCGGTGTCCGTGTACCGCCAGGGCGACTTCCTCGACCTTTGCCGCGGTCCCCACGTGCGCTCCACCCGGGGCATCAAGGCCTTCAAGCTCCTCTCCTCCTCGGGCGCCTACTGGCGCGGCGACGAGCGGAACCCGATGCTCCAGCGGATCTACGGGACCGCCTGGCTCACGCAGGAGGATCTGGACAAGTACCTGTGGCGCCTCGAGGAGGCGAAGAAGCGCGACCACCGCAAGCTCGGGCGGGAGCTCGACCTCTTCGACTTCCACGACGTCGCCCCCGGGGCGCCCTTCTGGCTGCCCAACGGGATGATCCTCGTCCGCGAGCTGGAGAAGTTCGCGCGCGAGCACCTCGATGCCCGGGGCTACCAGGAGATCTCCACGCCGCTGCTCATCCACAAGCGGCTCTGGGAGGAGTCGGGGCACTGGGAGCACTACAGCGAGCACATGTTCAAGGTGGAGGTGGAAGAGGAGATCTTCACGCTGAAGCCGATGAACTGTCCGCCGTCGACCTTCGTCTACCGGCGGGCGCTGCGCTCCTACCGGGATCTGCCGTTGCGCTTCTCCGAGATGGGGCGCTGCCACCGCAACGAGCGCTCGGGCACGCTGACCGGTCTTGTCCGCGTCCGCCAGTTCACGCAGGACGATGCCCACATCTACTGCCGGCCGGATCAGCTCCAGGCCGAGATCGTCGGGATCCTCGATCTGGTCCGGGAGTGGTACAAGACCTTCAAGCTCCAGCCGACCTTCAAGCTCTCCACACGGCCCGAGAAGAAGCTCGGGGCCGAGGAGCAGTGGGACGCGGCCGAGCACGCGCTCGCCGAGGCGCTCAAGGTCAATGGGCTCGCCTACGACCTGAACCCGGGTGACGGCGCCTTCTACGGGCCCAAGGTCGACATCTACGTCGAGGACGTCCTGGGGCGGAGCTGGCAGATCGCCACGGTCCAGGTGGACCTCGTCATGCTGCCGGAGCGCTTCAAGCTCGAGTACATCGACAGTGACGGCCAGCCGAAGCGACCGGTGGCCATCCACCGGGCGATCTTCGGGTCCTACGAGCGGTTCATCGGCATCCTGACGGAGCACTTCGCCGGGGCGTTCCCCACGTGGCTCGCGCCCGTCCAGGCCCGCGTCCTGCCCGTGAGCGAGAAGCACCTCGAGTACGCACGCGTCGTCTTCGCCCGACTGCGAGAAGCGCGGATCCGGGCGGAGCTGGACGACCGGAACGAGAAGCTGGGGTACCGGATCCGCGAGGCCCAGGTGCGAAAGGTTCCCTACATGCTCGTCGTGGGGGAGCGCGAAGCGCAGAACGGCACGGCGAGCGTGCGCCGGCGCACCGGCGAGGACGCCGGGGCCCTGCCCGTGGAGCGCATCGTGTCGGACCTCGCGGCCGAGATCGGCAGTCGTTCCGCCACCCTCACCGTGGGGCGATCGGCCTGAGCCCCGCACAGTAAGGAGTCACGGCGATACAGCCCAAGGACATCCGGGTCAACGAAGGCATTCGCGTCCGGGAAGTGCGGGTGGTGAGCGCCGACGGCGAGCAGCTGGGGATCCTCCCCATCGCCCAGGCGCTGGATCTGGCGAAGCAGCGGGACATGGACCTCGTCGAAGTGGCCGCCGAGGCGGCGCCGCCGGTGTGCCGGATCATGGACTTCGGCAAGTACAAGTACACGCAGGCCCGCCGGCAGAAGGAAGCGCGGAAGAAGCAGACCACCATCGTGGTCAAGGAAGTCAAGCTGGGGCCGAAGACGGATACGCACGACTTCGACTTCAAGGCCAAGCACGTGCGGCGCTTCCTCGGGGAAGGCAACAAGGCGAAGGTGACGGTGCGATTCAAGGGACGCGAGATGGCGCACACCGAGCTGGGCTGGAAGATGCTGAACAAGATGACCGAGATCATGAGCGACATGGCGGTGGTGGAGAGCCACCCGCGAATGGAGGGGCGCATGCTGAGCATGATCCTTTCCCCGAAAGCCCACTAGGAGACCGAGATGCCGAAGATGAGGACCAAGCGGGCCGCGGCCAAGCGGCTGAAAGCCACCGCGTCCGGCAAGCTCAAGCGGCACAGCGGGTGGAAGAGTCACCTCCTGGAGGCCAAGTCCCCCAGGCGCCGGCGGCGCCTCCGCCAGGCCTCGCTCATCTCCGCGGCCGACCAGCCGCGGCTCAAGAAGCTCGTCCCATACCTGTAGCGTAAGAGGAGAGGCGAACCATGCCACGGGCCAAGGGCGGGGCCAAGACCCGCCAGCGCAGGAACAAGGTACTGAAGCGGGCGAAGGGCTACTTCGGCGGCCGGCGGAAGCTCTACCGCACCGCGGCCGAGACGGTGCTTCGCGCGGGCGCCTTCGCCTACAAGGGGCGCAAGCAGAAGAAGCGGCGCGCGCGCTCGCTGTGGATCATCCGCGTCAATGCGGCGTGCCGGCAGCTGGGCCTCTCCTACTCCGTCTTTGTGGCGGGGCTGAAGAAGGCAGGCATCGGGCTCGACCGCAAGATCCTCGCGGAGCTGGCCGTTCAGGACCCGACCGCCTTCGCGAAGCTGGCGGAGACGGCGCGAGCGGCGAGCCGCGCCTGAGCGTGGCGCCGGACCCGCGGGTCCAGCAGATCCGCGATCGGGCCCTGGGGGACATCGCCGCCGCCCGGTCCACGGCTGACCTCGAGCAGATCCGCATCCGGGTGCTCGGCCGCTCCGGGGAGCTCACCGCCCGGCTCCGCTCCCTGGGGGCCATTCCGGCGGCGGAGCGCCCGCAGGTCGGGCAGGCGGCCAACCGCGCCAAGGCCGAGATCGAGGAGCAGATCCAGGCCCGCCTCCAGGGGCTACGCGTCGAGGAGCTCAGCCGGCAGCGGGAGGCGGGGCGGGTGGACCTCACCCTTCCCGGGCGCTTCACGCCCGCGGGGGCCGTCCACCCGATCACCCGCGTGCAGGACGAGATCATCGCCATCTTCGAGGGGCTCGGCTTCTCCGTCGCCGAGGGCCCCGAGGTGGAGTCGGACTACTACAACTTCGCCGCGCTCAACTTCCCCGACGATCACCCTGCGCGGGACATGCAGGACACCTTCCACCTCGCAGCCGACACGCTGCTCCGCACCCACACGTCCCCGGTCCAGATCCGGACCATGAAGGCGCAGCCGCCGCCGGTCCGCATCATCTGCCCCGGCAAGGCGTACCGGCGCGACGCCGACATCACGCATTCGCCCATGTTCCACCAAGTCGAGGGCCTGGCCGTGGACCGCCACATCACCATGGGCGATCTGCGCGGCACCCTCGATCTCTTCGCGCGGGAGATGTTCGGCAGTCGCTCGCGCATCCGCTTCCGCCCCTCGTTCTTCCCGTTCACGGAGCCCTCCGCCGAGGTGGACGTGCTCTGCTTCCTCTGCGGAGGCGAGGGCTGCCGCGTCTGCAAGCAGGATGGGTGGATCGAGATCCTGGGCTCGGGCATGGTGCATCCCAACGTGCTCCGCAATGTGGGCTATGACCCCGAGGAGGTGACGGGCTGGGCCTTCGGCATGGGCGTCGAGCGCGTCGCCATGCTCAAGTACGGCATCGACGATATCCGGCTCTTCTTCGAGAACGACCTGCGCTTCCTCGGCCAGTTCGGCCCGCTCACCCGTCCCTCTCCCCCGCGGGGAGAGGGACACGGATGAGGCGCCGGTGAAGATCTCCTACCGGTGGCTCAAGGAGTTCGTCGAGACCGACGTCGGTCCCGCCGAGATCAAGGAGCGGCTGGTCCACGCCGGGATCGAGGTCGCGTCGGCGAGCCCGGTGGTCGAGGGGCTGTCCGGCGTGGTGGTGGGCGAGATCGAGGCCATCGAGAAGGATCTCGGTCCGACGCCGGCCGGCCACCACAATCGCCTCTGCCGCGTTGCCCTGCCCGACCGGAAGTTCTCCGTGATCTGCGGCGCGCCCAATGCCGCGCCGGGGCTGCGGACCGCCTTTGCGCCCCCCGGGGCGACGCTGCCCGGGGGGCGCGCGATCAACGCGACCAGGATCCGCGGCGTGGTCTCCGAGGGGATGCTCTGCTCGGAGAAGGAGCTCGGGATCGGCGAGGACGCGAGCGGCATCCTCGCGCTGCCCGCCGACGCCCCCGTGGGAGCGGATCTGTCGACCTATCTCGGGCTCGACGACACGATCCTCGAGATCGAGATCACGCCGAACCGACCGGATGCGCTCTCCGTGGTGGGCGTGGCGCGCGAGCTGTCCGCGCTGACGGGCGCCCCGTTCCGCTTCCCGCAGGTGGCCGTGCGGGACGGGGGGCAGGCGGTGGCGGCGCTGGCCGCTGTCGAGATCACCGATCCGGACCTGTGCCCGCGCTACGCCGCCCGCGTCATCACGGGGCTCACCGTGCGCCCCTCGCCGCCCTGGCTCGCCCAGCGGCTGCGGGCCGTCGGGCTGCGCCCCATCAACAACCTGGTGGACGTGACGAACTACGTCCTGTGGGAGCTCGGGCACCCGCTGCACGCCTTCGATCACGCGACACTCCCCGGCGGACGCATCGTCGTGCGGCGCGCGCGGGCGGGCGAGCGGATGACCACGCTCGACGGGCGTGAGCGCGCGCTCGAGCCCGACATGCTGATGATCTGCGACGCCGAGCGCGCCGTCGCGGTGGGCGGCGTCATGGGCGGCGCCGCCACCGAGGTGACGCCGCGGACCACCACGGTGCTCCTCGAGGCGGCCTGCTTCAACCCGGGCTCGATCCGGCGAACCTCCCGGGCGCTCGGGCTGAGCACCGACGCCTCCTACCGCTTCGAGCGGGGAGCCGACATCGAGGGCCTGCGGGCGGCGCTGGACCGAGCGGCCCAGCTCATGGCCGATCTCGGCGGCGGCACCGTGGCGCGCGGAGTCGTGGACGTGTACCCGGCGCCGCGACCCCACTCCCGCATCGCGCTCCGGCTCGAGCGCGTCGAGCGGCTCATCGGTGCCTGTCCCCCGCGCCCCGAGGCGGTGCGCATCCTCCAGGCCCTGGGCTTCGGCGTGGACGATTCGGCGCCCGCGCTCCAGGTCGTGGTGCCGAGCTTCCGGCGCGACATCGCCCAGGAGGACGACCTCGTCGAGGAGATCATCCGTGTGTGGGGCTACGAGCGGATTCCCTTGACGCTGGGCGCCGGGGCCCAGGCCCTCGTCAAGCGGCCGCCGCAACTCGGGCTGGCGCGCGAGATGAGCCGCATGCTCAACGCCGCCGGGCTCTGCGAGGTCATCACCTACGCCTTCGTGGATCCCGACCGGCTGAAGGCGATGGGCTGGGCGGGGGAGCAGGGGCTCATCGCGCTCCAGAACCCGATCTCGCGCGAGCGATCGGTGCTGCGGCCGATGCTCGCGCCGGGATTGCTCGAGGTGCTGGCGTTGAATGCCAGCCGCCAGCTGCCCGACGCGCGCGTCTTCGAGGTGGGACACGTCTTCTCGCCGCACGTCGAGTCGGACGGTGATCGGCCGGCCCACGAAGCGCTGTGGCTCGGCATCGCGCTGACGGGCCTCCGCCAGCCGCGCGCCTGGCATGCGGGGCGGGAGCGAGTGGACATCTACGATGTCAAGGGCGCGGCGACCCTGCTGCTCGCCGCGGCGGGGATCTCGGCCTTCGACGTCGTGGCAGAGCCCGCCGGCGGACTGCCGGGGTATCTGGAGCGCGCCTGCGCCGCGGCCCTCTCGGTGGGTGAGACCGAGGTGGGTTGGTTCGGCGAGGTCACTCATGAGACGCGCGAGGCCTTCGACCTGCCCGCCCCGGTCTTCCTCGCCGAGCTGTCGCTGACGGCGCTGTGCGCGCTGCCCGCCGTCACGCCCCGCTACCAGCCGCTGCCGCGCTTCCCCTCCGTCCAGCGCGACCTGGCCCTCGTGGTTTCCGCCGACGTGACGGCGGGGGAGATCGAGGCGGCGATCCGCGCCCTGGATGTCCCGTGGCTCGCGCGGCTGCAGGTGTTCGATGTCTACGCGGGCGGTCAGGTGGGGAGCGGCCGTCGGAGCCTCGCCTGGAGCCTCACGTTCCAGGCGCCCGACCGCACCCTCACGGACGCCGAGGTCAACGACATTCACGCCAGGATCGTGAAGGAGCTCACCGAGCGTTTCCGGGGCGAGGTGAGAGGGACGACATGACAGAGAATCTGATGGAACGGCTCGAGCAGCTCGAGCAATCGGTGAAACGGGCCGCGGAGACCATCGCCAAGGTCCGGGCGGAGCGCGACGGCCTCCACGCGCGGATCGAGGCGCTGGAGAGCGAGCGCGCGGAGCTCCGGGCCCTGCGGCAGGAGC
The DNA here is from genome assembly GCA_016184305.1 of Candidatus Rokuibacteriota bacterium. Classification (GTDB taxonomy): domain Bacteria; phylum Methylomirabilota; class Methylomirabilia; order Rokubacteriales; family CSP1-6; genus UBA12499. Next base: position 27,452 of record JACPCX010000121.1, read on the forward strand.
GCAAGGAGGTGCTGGCCCAGGTGGACGGCATCCTCAAGGAGCTGGACAAGCTGGACCTGTAGGGCGAGCCGAAGGACGCCCTGCGGCCTGAGGCGAGCGGAGACGGGAGTCCGGCGAGCGGAGCGAGGATCGCGTGTGAGCAAGCCGGGAGGCATGCCGCCATGACCGAGCCGAAGCGCGTGGATGTGGAGATCCTCGGACAGCGCTACGCCATCCGCAGCGCCGCCCCGCCCGACTACGTGCGGCAGCTCGTCGACTACCTCGAGAGCCGCGTGAAGGAGATCCGTGGCGAGGCGGCAGGGCAGGATCCGGGGAAGTTTCTCGTGCTCGCGGCCCTCGACATCACCGACGAGCTGTTCCGGCTACGCGACGATCGCACCCGGAGCGACGGCGACGCGAGCGCGCGCGTCGGCGCCCTGCTGAGGCTCCTGGAGTCGGTGGTCCCGCCGCGTTGACGCTCTGCGCGAGCGCCCGGCCACAATCCCCTTGACGGGATCGCGTCAGGGGAGGTACACAGAAGTTGCCCTGCGCTGTGCGTGATGTCGGGGGGAAGTTTCAACCTCGTTTCTACGCAGGACGCCGTACAGAGGGTGGTGCGCATGCCCCTTCGACAAGGGGAAGCCTGAAGCCCTCCTTTTGGCGCCCACCTGGTCATACCAGGTTCGAAACACCGTCGGCACACGGCAGAGGCGGGGCTGATGTGTTCACCCGGCACGGGTCCCCGGCCTGTCGGCCGCCCGGTCTCTCACCAGGGGCGGGCACCCGGGCTGACGCCCGCCCGCCCCCGCCGGAATCACCCGGCAGGTTGATCTCCTAGGGCGATCTGAGCCGCCGTCAACCCAGGCGGGCACCCGGGCTGACGCCCGCCCGCCCCCGCCGGAATCACCCGGCAGCTTGATCTCCTAGGGCGATCTGAGCCGCCGTCAACCCAGGCGGGCACCCGGGCTGACACCCGCCCGCCCCCGCCGGAACCTCCCGCGCGGTCGATCTATTCCCCGATCTGAGTTGTGGTCTTCCCTGGGTTCTCTGCGGCCGTTTCGTTGACTTTTGCGGGGGCGCGCCCTATACTTTGGCAAATTTCGCGGCTATTTGCCGCGCGTTCCGAAGAGTGCACATAATCCGTCCGGGGTGCCTCCCGGGGTGGAGAGACAGATGGATTTGATGCTCCTGCTGCTCCCCCTCGTTGCCATCCTCGCCTTTCTCGTCGGTTACCTGGGTCAGAAGATCACCACGGTCCGGACCATGGGCGATGCCGAGACCCGCGCCCGGCGCATCATCGACGACGCCAAGCGCCACGTGGAGCAGGCCGCGCGCGAGGCCGAGGCCAAGGGCCGTGAGGTCGAGGCCAGGATCCGCGGCTCCGAGCTCGAGGCCAAGGAGGCCGCCCTCCGGGCGCGCTCCGAGTTCGAGCAGGAGACGCGCACCCGCCAGAAGGAGCTCCAGGAAGTCGAGCGCCGCGTCCTCCAGCAGGAGGAACAGCTGGGCCGCCGGCTTGACCAGATCGACCGGCGCGAGTCGGACGTCCAGGCGCGCGACCGCGCCCTGGCCGAGCGCGAGCGGCGCCTGGGCGAGACCGAAGCCCGCCTGGCCAACGCGCTGGAGGAGCACCGGCGGAAGCTCGAGGCCATCGCCGGACTCACGGCCGAGGAGGCCAGGCGCCAGCTCATGGCGCAGGTCGAGGTGGAGGCCCGCCGCGAGGCGCAGCTCCTCGTCATGCGGCTCGAGGAGGAGGCGCGCGAGACGGCCAACATGAAGGCCAAGGAGGTGCTGGCCACGACGATCCAGCGCCTCGCCCCCGACTACACGGTCGAGACCGCGGTCTCCATCGTGGATCTGCCCTCCGACGACATGAAGGGGCGCATCATCGGCCGCGAGGGACGGAACATCCGCGCGCTCGAGCTGCACACCGGCGTCGACCTGATCGTGGACGACACGCCCGAGGCCGTGCTCATCTCCGCCTTCGACCCGTACCGCCGCGAGATCGCGCGCCTGGCGCTCCAGCGCCTGGTCGCGGATGGACGGATCCACCCGGCGCGCATCGAGGAAGTGGTGGAGAAGGTCAAGAAGGAGATGGAGGAGCACATCAAGGAGGAGGGCGAGAAGGCCTGCTTCGAGGTCGGGTTGCACGCGCTGCATCCCGAGCTGGTGAAGCTGGTCGGGCGCATGAAGTACCGGACCTCCTACGGCCAGAACTGTCTCCAGCACTCCAAGGAAGTGGCGTGGCTGGCGGGGATGATGGCCGCCGAGATCAAGGTCGACGTCAAGCTCGCCAAGCGCATGGGGCTGCTGCACGACATCGGCAAGGCGCTCACCCACGAGCAGGAGGGGAGCCATCCGGAGCTGTCGCTCCAGGTGCTGACCAAGTACGGCGAGTCGGCGCAGGTCATCAACGCCGCCCTCTGCGGGCACGAGAACGTGGAGCCCGAGACCATCGAGGCTGTCCTCGTGGAGGCGGCCGACGGCATCTCGGCGGCGCGGCCCGGCGCGCGCCGGGACGTGCTCGAGAGCTACATCAAGCGGCTCGCCAAGCTCGAGGAGATCGCCATGTCCTACCGGGGCGTGGAGATGTGCTACGCGATCCAGGCCGGGCGCGAGCTGCGCATCATGACCAAGGCGGAGATGATCTCCGACCTCGACGCGCACCAGCTCGCCAAGGACATCTCCAAGCGCATCGAGGCCGAGATGCAGTACCCGGGGCACATCAAGGTCGTCGTGATCCGCGAGACGCGCGCGGTGGAGGTGGCCAAGTAACCATGTCGCGTCCCGTGACCGTCCTCTGTGTGGGCGACGTCTTCGGCGAGCCCGGGCGCAGGGCCGTCCAGACGCTCCTGCCCCGGCTCCGCAAGCAGTACGAGGTGGACCTGGCGATGGTGAATGTCGAGAACGCGGCGGCCGGCTTCGGCGTCACGCCGCTCATCGCCCGCACCTTCCTCGACCAGGGCGTGGATGTGATGACCTCCGGCAACCACATCTGGGATCGCAAGGAGGTCATCGGGTACATCGTCAAGGAGAACCTCCTGCTGCGCCCGGCGAACTACCCGCCGGGGACGCCCGGCACGGGCTCCGTCGTCGTCAAGGCGGGGCCCCACAAGGTGGCCGTCCTCAACCTGATGGGCCGCGTGTTCCTGCCGCACCTCGATTGCCCGTTCCGGAAGGCGGACGAGGAGATCCCGCGGCTGCGCCAGGACACGCCGATCATCGTCGTGGACATGCACTCCGAGGCGACCTCCGAGTCGCAGGCCATGGGATGGTACCTCGACGGGCGGGTGAGCGCGGTGGTCGGGACCCACCGGCACGTGCAGACGGCCGACGAGCGCTTGCTCCCCCAGGGGACCGCGTTCATCACCGACCTCGGCATGACGGGCCCGGTGGACTCCGTGATCGGCGTCGAGCCCGAGCTGGCCATCAGCCGCTTCCTCACTCAGATGCCGAACAAGTTCGAGCCCGCCAAGGGGCCCGCCGCGCTCCACGGCGCGGTGATCCGCATCGATCCGGACACCGGCCGGGCCCTGTCCATCGAACGCCTCCGTGTTCCGCTCCCCGCCTGACCCCCCGCCCCGTGCAGATCCTGGACGGCAAGGCGGTTGCGGCGACGGTGTTGGCCGGAGTCAAGGCCGGCGTCGCCGATCTCGTGGGGCGCACGGGCGTCACGCCGACGCTGGCCGTGATCCTGGTGGGCGACTTCGCCCCGTCGAAGATCTACGTGCGCAACAAGAAGAAGGCGGCGGGCGAGGTCGGCATCGCCTCGCGCGACTTCCTCTACCCCGAGGGGTGCTCGCGCGAGACGCTGCTCGAGACGATCGCCGCCATCAACCGCGACCCGGCCGTCCACGGCATCCTGCTCCAGCTCCCGCTGCCTGCGGGTCTCGACGAGGACGAGGCCATCACCGCCATCGCGCCCGAGAAGGACGCCGACGGCCTGCACCCCATGAACCTCGGCCGGCTCCTGGCGGGCGCCCCCGGCATGGTGCCGTGCACGCCGGCCGGCTGCCTCGAGATCCTCGACCGGCACGGCGTGGAGCTCAAGGGCGCCGACGCCGTCGTCGTGGGCCGCTCGCGCCTCGTGGGCAAGCCGCTCGCCCAGCTCCTCCTCGCCCGGCATGCCACCGTGACCATGTGCCACACGCGGACCCGCGATCTCGCGGCCCACTGCCGCCGCGCCGACGTGCTCTGCGTGGCGGCCGGGCGAGCGGGGGTCATCACCGGCGACATGATCAAGGAGGGCGTCGTCATCATCGACGTCGGCATCAACCGCCTCGAGTCCGGCACGCTGGTGGGTGACGTGGACTTCGCCTCCGCGAGCCACAAGGCGCGCGCCATCACGCCCGTGCCCGGCGGCGTCGGGCCCACGACCGTCGCCATGCTCATGCGCAACACGCTCCTCGCCGCCCAACGCCAGACGTCGTCCCGGTGAGCGCGGGCCGTGAGTGAGCGGGCGGTCTTCACCGTCTCCGAGCTGACCGCGCGGATCAAGACGCAGCTCGAGGAGGGCTTCCCCGCCGTCTGGGTGGAGGGGGAGATCTCCAACTTGCGCCTCCCGGCCTCGGGCCACGCCTACTTCACGCTGAAGGACGAGGGCGCCCAGCTCCGCGCCGTGCTCTTCAGGGGTCGCGGGCGGCGGGTGCGCTTCGACCTCGAGGACGGGCTCCAGGTGCTGGCCTTCGGAGGGCTCGATGTCTACGCCGCCCGCGGGGAGTACCAGCTGGTGGTGGAGCTGATGGAGCCCAAGGGCCTCGGGGCGCTTCAGCTCGCCTTCGAGCAGCTCAAGCGCAAGCTCGAGGCCGAGGGACTCTTCGATCCCGCGCGCAAGCGCCCGTTGCCGCCCTTCCCGCGCACCATCGGCATCGTCACCTCGCCCAGCGGCGCCGCCATCCGCGACATGCTCAACATCATCGGCCGCCGCTTCGCCGATGTGCACATCCTCGTGGCCCCCGTGCGCGTGCAGGGGGACGAGGCGCCCGGGGAAATCGTGGCGGCCTTGCGGATGCTCGCCGAGGTGCCGGGGCTCGACGTGGTGATCGTCGGTCGCGGCGGCGGCTCGATCGAGGACCTGTGGGCGTTCAACGACGAGCGCGTCGCCCGCGCCATCGCCGCCTGCCCGGTCCCGGTCATCTCCGCCGTGGGGCACGAGACGGATGTCACCATCGCCGACTTCGTGGCCGATCTCCGGGCGCCCACGCCCTCGGGCGCGGCCGAGCTCGTGGTGCGGGAGAAGCTCGAGGTGGTCCGCTCCGTCACGGACGGCTACGCCCGGCTCAAGGCGGCCATGGCGGGACAGATGGAGCGTCGCCGCGAGCGCGTGGAGTTCCTCGCGCGCCGGCGGGTCCTCACCGATCCCACGCGCCCGCTCCGCGACCTCAACCGCCGCGTGGACGACCTCGGGTTGCGCCTGCGCGCCGCCGCGCGGGCGAGCCACCGGCACGTTGCGCACCGGGTGGAGCTGGCGACAAACGCCTTGAGTTCGCTGCACCCATTGGCTAGGATTTCTCACGGCGCCGCCGTGCTCGCCCAGCTCCGCGGGCGGCTTGCCTCGTCCGCGTCTCACCGGGCGGAGGTCTCGCGGCACCGCCTCGCCACGGCGGTGGGGCGGCTCGGGAGCCTCTCGCCGCTGGCCGTGCTCGGCCGGGGCTACAGCCTGACGCGGCTCCACTCCGGGATGGTGGTGCGGAGTGCCGGGCAGGTCCACCCGGGCGATGCCGTCGAGATCCTGCTGGCCCAGGGCGCGCTCGGCGCGCGCGTCACGGAGGTGAAGGAGCGAGATGAGCGACATCAAGTTTGAGGAAGCGCTCCAGCGGCTCGAGCAGATCGTGGACACGCTCGAGGCGGGGGACCTGCCGCTGGAGGAGTCGCTCAAGGCCTTCGAGGACGGGGTGGGGCTCGCCCGTCGCTGCGCGAAGTACCTCGAGGAAGCCGAGAAGCGCATCGAGCTCTTGACCCGGGACGAGTCCGGGCTGCTCAAGACCGAGCCCCTCGCCTGGGACGAGGGCGCGTCGCAGTGAGCCTCGACGTCCACGCCTACATGAAGGAGCGAACCCGCGCCGTGGACGAGGCCCTGGAGCGCTCCCTGGCGCCTGAGACGGCGCCGCCCGAGACGGTTCACAGGGCCATGCGCTACAGTGTCTTCGCGGGGGGCAAGCGGCTGCGTCCGGTGCTCGTCATCGCCGGTGCGGAGGCGGTGGGCGGCGCCATGGACGACGTGATGCCCACCGCCTGTGCCATGGAGCTGATCCATACCTACTCGCTCGTGCACGACGATCTCCCTGCCATGGATGATGACGACTTCCGCCGGGGCCGCCCCACCAGTCACAAGGTGTTCGGCGACGCCATGGCCATCCTGGCGGGTGACGGTCTCCTGACCCTGGCCTTCCGCCTGCTCGCCGAGAATCTCAGGCCCGGCATGGACGGCCGCGTGCTGCGGGACGTGCTCGTCGAGGTCGCCGAGGCCGCCGGCACGGGCGGCATGGTGGGCGGCCAGGTGGCCGATCTCGAGGCCGAGGGCCGGCAAGTGACACCCGAGGCGCTCGACTACATCCACCTCCACAAGACGGCGGCCCTGATCCGCGCCTCGATCCGGTCGGGCGCCGCGCTGTGCGGCGCCAACCCGGCCCAGCTGCAGGCCCTCGCGGTGGCGGGGACGAGCCTCGGGCTCGCGTTCCAGATCGTGGACGACATCCTGGATGTGACCGGCACCACCGAGCAGCTCGGCAAGACGGCGGGAAAGGACCAGGTCCAGCAGAAGGCGACCTACCCGGCGATCCACGGCCTCACGGCCTCGCGCGCGCGCGCCGAAGCGCTGATGGCCGAGGCCCTCGGCGCGCTTCAGCCCTTCGGCCCGCCGGCCGAGCCCCTCCGGGCGCTGGGCCGGTTCATCCTCGACAGAAAGGCCTGACCGGTGTCAGATATCCGCACCCTCCACGCTCGCGAGATCCTGGACTCCCGCGGCAACCCGACGATCGAGGTCGAGGTCTGGCTCGAGTCCGGCGCCTTCGGCCGCGCCATGGTGCCCTCCGGGGCCTCCACCGGCAAGCGCGAGGCCGTGGAGCTGCGCGATGGTGACAGCTCCCGGTATCTCGGCAAGGGCGTGCGCCGCGCCGTGCAGAACGTGATCGAGGTGATCGGGCCCGAGGTCGAGGGCATGGAGGCCTCCGAGCAGGCCGCCGTGGATCGCGCGCTGCTGGAGCTCGACGGGACGCCCAGCAAGTCGGCGCTGGGCGCCAACGCGCTGCTGGGCGTCTCGCTGGCCGTGGCCCGGGCGGCGGCCGATGACGCGGGGCTGCCGCTCTACCAGTACCTGGGCGGCCCCGGCGCGCGCATGCTCCCGGTGCCGTTCATGAACGTGCTGAACGGCGGCGCCCATGCCGACAACGGCCTCGACGTGCAGGAGTTCATGCTGGTGCCCGCGGGGGCAGGGAGCTTCACCGAGGCGTTGCGCACGGGCGCCGAGATCTTCCACACCCTCAAGAAGCTCCTCAAGGACAAGGGGCTCTCCACGGGCGTGGGCGACGAGGGGGGCTTCGCGCCGAGCCTCGGCGGCACCGTGGAGGCGCTGGACCTGGTGCTGCGTGCCATCGAGCGCGCGGGGTACCGCCCGGGCGAGGACGTGCTGCTCGCGCTGGACGTGGCCGCCAGCGAGCTCGGCGAGCACGGCCGCTACCGCCTGCGCGCCGACAGGGCCGAGAAGAGCAGCGACGAGATGATCGCGCTCTACGAGAGCCTGCTCGGGCGCTACCCGATCTGCTCCATCGAGGACGGCCTCGGCGAGGACGACTGGGAGGGGTGGCGCCTCCTGACCCGCCGGCTCGGCGCCCGCGTCCAGCTTGTGGGGGACGACGTCTTCGTCACCAACCCGGCCATCATCCAGCAGGGCATCCGCGAGGGGCTGGCCAATGCCATCCTCATCAAGGTGAACCAGATCGGCACGCTGACGGAGACGCTGGAGGCCATCGAGCTCGCCAAGCGTGCCGGCTACGGCACGATGATCTCCCACCGCTCCGGCGAGACCGAGGACAGCTTCGTCGCCGACCTCGCCGTCGCGGTCAACGCGGGGCAGATCAAGACCGGTTCCCTCGCGCGCGGGGAGCGCATCGCCAAGTACAACCAGCTCCTGCGCATCGAGGAGGAGCTGGGCGCGGCGGCCGTGTGGCCGGGCCGAGCGGCGTTCCGGGGCGGCGCGCGGTGAACCGGCGGCTGGCCGTCGCGGGGCTCCTGGCCGCGGGCACGCTCGCCCTCGTCGTCTACGGCGGCTCGAGTCTCACCCGCGTCTGGCAGATGAAGCAGGAGGTGGAACGCCTCGAGCGCGACATCGGCGCGCTCCGCGGTGAGGCCGACCGCCTTTCGACGGACATCGACCAGCTGCGCACCGACCCCGAGGCCCTCGAGAAGGCGGCCCGGGCCATCGGCCTCGTCAAGCCCGGTGAGAAGATCCTCAAGCTGCCCCCCACCCCTGGAGGCTGAGTCCACGTCATGGAGCTCCTGATCCCCGCGTTCTTCCTCATCGCGCTCGGCTTCAACATCCGGGCGGCGTTCAAGCTCTCGCTGGACTGGAGGGGCATGCTCACCACGGTGGGCTTCGTGCGCGAGGCGTATGCCCGACTCGGCGACCTGCCCAGCGAGGAGTCGCTCGAGCGCCACCCCGCGGCTCCTGTGTTCCTGCACGTCGTGCCTGCCTACCAGGAGCCCGACATCGCGGGCACCGTGGGCGCGCTCGTCGCCTCCCGCTACCCTCACGGGCGCCTGCATGTGGTGGTCGTCACCAAGGACGAGGAAGAGCGGAACCCGCACCCGGCCATGGGGGTGAGCACCGGCGAGCTGGTGCGGCGGTTCCGCGACACCCTGCCGCCCTATCAGCAAAAGTGCCTCTGGCATCTGGCCATGCCCGGGGCCGGGCGCAAGGCGCATCAGCTCAACTGGGCGCTGCGCACGGAGGCGCTGCGGGAGATCCTCGGCGAGGACATGGCTCCGGAGCGGGTCTTCGTGGGCGTGAGCGACGCCGACTCCATCCCGGATCCGGACACCTACCGGTGGATCGCGCAGCACGAGCGATGCTCGGCGGGGGCGCTGGCCTATCAGGGCGTGACGCTCTCCCTCGCCAATTACGACCGGCTCGGCATCCGCGGGAAGATCTGCGCCATCCAGCAGTCGTCGATCTTCATCCGCGTCTCCATCGCGCGGCTCATCAACGAGGTCAAGCGCGTGCGCCTCTTCGCCCGGCTCAGCGCGCGGTTCCCGCGGCTCGGCGGCGTCCTGCGCCCGGGCTTCGAGCTCTGCTTCCGCCGCTCGCAGATCTGCCTCGGCCACAACCAGTTCGTCCGCCTCGACGTTCTCCAGTCTCTCGGCGGCTTCCCGACCGCCGGCGCCACCGAGGATTCCACCCTCGGCTATGCCCTCGGCCGGCGCGGCATCCTGATCCAGGCCCTGCCCATGGTGGAGCTGACCGACCTGCCCGAGACCTCCGAGAAGGTGATTCGCCAGAACGCCCGCTGGTACCTCGGCGTGCTGGACGACATCCCGTTCCTGCGCCGCGCCTGGCGCGAGGAGCCGACCCCGTTCAACCTGGCCCAGCTCGTGCGCCACGTGGGCAACAAGGTCATCGAATGGCCCATCGCGGCCCTGGTCTATCCCGTGACCGGCTGGCTCGGCTGGTACCTGGCCTACTGGTACCGCGACGAGTACCCGGTGCTCTTCTATGTGGCCGTCGGCGCGCCGACGCTGTCGCTGCTGCTGACCATCTGGGTGGGCGGGATCGTGACGCAGACCCTGATCGAGGAGCTGCACCCCTACCTGCCACGGCGCGTGGACCTCCACCGGAAGAGCCTCAAGGAGAAGTTCCTCGGCACCTTCCGCTGCCAGACCTACTGGCTCCTCGCGACGCGCGCGGCCTGGCGCGTCCTCTGGGCGCTCTGGCGGACGGGGCGCTACAAGGCCGCCAAGACCGACCGCGTGTCGCGACGGGCGCCAGGTCCCCCTGTCCCCTCGGGGGAGAGGGCAAGGTGAGCCGGGAATCCCTCTCCCCCTTGGGGAGAGGGCAGGGTGAGGGGCCCTGGGCCGAAATTGACACGCCGGGAACTCGGCGACTATAGTTGGCCGTAACCCGGTGGATGCGACGACGATGCGCGCGACTCTCAGCCACGATGCGGTCCTCACCGATTTCCTCCGGGCAATCGCCCCTGTCCGGTCCCGCATTGTGCAGCTGATCCTGTTCGGCTCGCGCGCCAGGCGGGACCATCGGACCGACTCGGACTACGATCTCCTGGTCGTGGTTCCCGGGAAGGATCCCGCCCTTCTCGACGTCCTGTACGACGCTGTGATGGACGTCCTGCTGGCTCACGGGCGCGTGGTATCGCTCAAGGTGCTCGAGGAGCGCGAGTACGAGCGCTTGCGCGCGCTGGGAACCCCCTTCATGAAGCGCGTTGCCGAGGAGGGGGTGGCCGTTGGATAGGGCGCAGCGCGAGCTGGCGCACGGCTACCTGACCAAGGCGCGGGACAAGGCGCGCGTGGCGCGAGAGCTGTTCGGGAAGGACCACTGGGAGGATGCAGTGTCGCGGGCGTACTATGCGGCGTACCATGCCGCCCAGGCCGCGCTGCTGACCGAAGGGCAGCGAGGGGAGACGCACCGGGGTGTGGTCCTGCTGTTCGGCTTGCTGCTCGTCAAGACCGGGAAGCTCGACAGGCGCTGGGGCAAGCTCCTCGCCAACCTCAAGGACGATCGCGAGGCGAGCGATTACGACGCCCTGTCGTTCATCGACGAGGCCACCGCCCGGCGGGCCCTCGAGGAGGCCGAGGAGTTCGTGGCCCATGTGGGGAGCTACGTCACCGGGTTGATGCGGGAAGAGCCAGCCGGCTGAGTCCGCCCGCCCCGCGTCCCGGAGGAGACCGACCCCAGACCGGGCTCTCGGGCGCGTTCGATCGTCACCGCCGGAGGTGCATGTCGCCGTGGTCACCGCCGCCACGCGGGTCGCTCGTTCGAAGTAGGCCGCGAAAGGAGAATCGTTGCGAATGCGCCGACTGCTCGTTGTCACCGGCCTGGTCGCCGCGACGCTGGCGGTCGCCACCCCGGGCCATGCGGCCAGTCCGATGCAGCAGCTGCAGCAGTACACGGACCGCCTCATCGCGATCCTGGAGGACCCCCGGCTCACCGGCCCGGACCAGCGACTCGCCCGCCGGGCGGCCGCCCGCAACGCCGCCGAGGAGATGTTCGATGCCGCGGAGGCTGGCCGGCGGGCGCTCGGGATCC
>JACPCX010000009.1:0-4829 GCA_016184305.1 Candidatus Rokuibacteriota bacterium
GGCTTCTACCGCACCGCTTTCAAGAATCTGAAGGTCATCGATCCGCACCACGCCTAGCAGCCTGCGAGTTTTTCAGCGGCCTGCTAGGAGAGCAGGGTCCAGAGGGACGGGGCGTCCGTCCGGCGCTCCTCGCTCACCCGCCCGTCCTTCGCGAGCTTCCGCAGATGGGCGTGTACCGACATCCCCGCGGCGGCGTGCAGCATCTGGGGAACGTCGGCGTAGATCACCGCGACCATCTCGGGGATCGTGCGGGCGCCGCCGCCCAGGGCGTCGAGGATCTGGCGCTCGCGCATCATCCGGTGGTCCAGGTACTCCTGGATCTTCGCCTGAGCGTCCTCGATGACCGGACCGTGCGCCGGGTAGATGCGCCGCACGTCGAGGGCCTGCACCCGCCTCAGCGAGGCCATGTAGTGGGCCAGGTCGCCGTCGTCCTCCGGGATCACGCTCGTGGAGCCTCCCAGGATGAGATCCCCGCTGAAGAGCGCGCGCTCCTCCGGCAGGTAGAAGCAGAGGTGGTCGGAGGCATGTCCCGGCGTGTGGATGGGGATCAGGGTCACGCCGTCCCCCTCCACCGCCACTCCATTCTGGAGATCCCGGGTTCCCTCGGGCAGACCGGCGTCCTTGAGGATCATCTTCGAGACGGGCAGCCCCTGGAAGCGCGCGCGCAGGTCGGCCACGCCACCCATGTGGTCCCGGTGGCGGTGGGTGAGGAGGATCCGCTCGGGGCTGGCCCAGCCGCGCTGCGCCAGGTACTCCTGGAACAGGGTCACGTAGCCCGCGATCCCCGCGCCCGTGTCGATGAGGATGGGGTGCTTCACCCCCACCAGATAGGTGTTCGTCCCCGGCCCGGTCATCATCCCGGGGTTGAGCCCGAGCACGCGCCCGACGAGATCGCTCGGCGTCGCCGTCCTCGGGAAGTCCGGATCGATCCAGCTCATCCGCCCCTCCTTCTCATGCGACGCCCAGGTAGCGCCGCTTGATCTCGTCGTCGGCCTCGAGGGCCTGCGGCGTCCCCTCGTAGACGATCTGCCCCTTGCTCATCACGTACACGCGGTCCGCCACCTGGAGCGCCAGGTGGTAGTTCTGCTCCACCAGGAGGATGGAGAGGCGCTCTCCCTTGAGCCCCTTCACGACGCGCCCGATCTCCCGCACGATGATCGGCGCGAGCCCCTCGGAGGGCTCGTCCAGCAGGAGCATGCGCCCGTTGGTCAGGAGCGCTCGCGCGATGGCCAGCATCTGCTGCTCGCCGCCCGAGAGCGTGCCCCCCGACTGCTCGGCCCGCTCGCGGAGCCGCGGGAACAGCGCGAAGACCCGCTCCAGCGTCCAGCCGTAAGCCCGCGCGCCCAGCAGCAGGTTCTCCCTCACGGACAGCGGCGAGAAGATCCGCCGCCCCTGCGGCACCAGCGCCACGCCCCGCCGCGAGATCCGGTACGGGGGCCAGGCCTGGATCGGCTCCCCCGCGAAGACGATGCGCCCCTCGCGCGGCGGGGTGAAGCCGACGATGCTCCGGATCATGGTGGTCTTCCCCGCCCCGTTGCGTCCGAGGAGCGCCACGGCCTCGCCCGCCGCGACGCGGAGGGAGACGCCGTGCAGGATGTGGCTCTCGCCGTAGTAGGTGTGGATGCCGTCGACCTCGAGCATAGGCCTCACCCGCTCCCGAGATAGACTTCGTACACTCGCGGGTCGGCCTTCACCTCCTGGAAGGACCCCTCGCTCAGCACTTCCCCATAGTGGAGCACCGTGACGCGGTCCGCCAGGGAGGAGACCACGTCCATGTCGTGCTCGATGATCAGGAGCGTCACCTCCCGCGGCAAGCCCTCGAGCATGCCCGTCATGCGCTGCGTCTCCTCCGGCGACATCCCCGCGGTCGGCTCGTCCAGGAGCAGGAGCTTCGGTGAGGTGGCGAGCGCCACGCCCACCTCGAGCTGTCGCTGCTCCCCGTAGGACAGGCGTGAGGCTTGCTCCTGGAGGCGGTCCGTGAGTCCCACGGCCTCCGCAACCTCCCGCGCGCGCAGGAGTGGCCCCGGCCGCCGCGCGATGCCGCCGAGGAGACTGTAGCTGCCCCGCCCGTCGGCGGCCGCCGCGAGGCGCAGGTTCTCCAGCACGGTGAGCCTGGGGAAGAGATTCGTCCGCTGGAAGGACCGGGACATCCCCCGGCGGGCCACCACGTGGGGCGGGAGCCCCGTGATCGGCTTGCCGTCGAAGAGGATCCGCCCCGCCGAGGGCGCGAGCGAGCCGGTGATCAGGTTGAACAGCGTGGTCTTGCCGGCGCCGTTGGGGCCGATGATGGCTCGCCGCTCGCGCGGGGCGATGTCGAGGGACACGCCGTTGACGGCGGTCAGCGCGCCGAAGTGGCGCGTGAGCCGCTCCGTGACCAGGAGGGGGGCGCCACCCGCGGTCACGCGCGGAGCCCCACGCGCCCCCGCAGCGCGCCGACGATGCCGCCCGGCGCGAACAGGACGAGCAGGATGAACGTGAGCCCGAGGATCAGCATCCAGCGCTCCGTGTAGGAGCTCACGAGGCTCTGCAGCAGGATGAATGCGCCGGCGCCCAGGACTGCGCCGCCGAGGGTGCCGGTGCCGCCGATGATCACCATCAGGAGCGCCTCGCCGGACGTGGTCCAGAGAAAGGCGTCCGGCGTGATGGAGCCGACGAGCTGGGTGTAGAGCGCCCCCGCCACGCCCGCCAGCATGCCCGCGATCACGAAGGCCAGGAGCTTGTACCGGTTCACGGCGTACCCCACCGCCTGCATCCGGCTCTCGTTCTCGTGGATTCCCTGGAGCACGTGCCCGAAGGGCGAGCGCACGACACGCCACAGGAACAGCGCGCCGAGGGCCACGAGCGCCACGAGGTACAGGTGGAAGCTCATGGGCTGCGCCAGGTTGATGCCCACCACGAACGCGCGGGGGACGCCGACAATCCCGTCCTCGGCGCCCAGCCACGCGGCCTGGAAGGCCACGGCGTAGAACATCTGCGAGAAGGCCAGCGTCAGCATGATGAAGTAGACACCGCTCACCCGGATGGAGAAGAAACCGATGACGAGGGCGGCGAGGCCGGCCGCCAGCGGAGGGAGCAGCAGCGCCGACAGCGTCCCCGGGTAGGCCGTGAGCGCCAGGGCGGCGACGTAGCCGCCGACGCCGAAGAACGCGGAGTGGCCGAAGGAGACCATGCCGGCGTAGCCCATCAGGAGATCGAGGCTCATGGCGAAGATGCCCCAGATGAGGATCTCCTGCAGCAGCTTCACGGGGTAGTTGCCGAAGAAGAACGGGAAGAGCGCCGCGGCCACGACGAGCAGCGCGAACGCCGAGAGCCGGACGATCACTTGAGCGGCCGTCCGAAGAGCCCCTGGGGCCTGAGCAGCAGGATGGCGGCCATGACGAGGTAGATCATCAGCATCGAGGCACCGGGCAGCCAGGCCTTCCCGAACGTCTCGGCCTGCCCGATGATCAGGCTTCCGACGAGCGACCCCTTGAGGCTCCCGAGCCCCCCCACGACCACCACGATGAGGGCGGGGATCAGGATGCTGGCCCCCATGGGCGGGTAGGCCGACTGGATGGGGCCGGCGATGACACCCGAGAGACCGGCCAACGCCGTGCCGAAGGCGAACACCCCGGTGAAGACCCGGTGAATGTTGATCCCCATGCCCGCCGTCATCTCGGCGTCGAAGACCCCGGCTCGGATGATGGACCCGAGCCTCGTGCGCTCGATCAGGAGCCACACCGCCACGGCCATGCCGAGGCCGAAGACGATGACGAACAGGCGGTACGAGGGCACCGTGGCGCCCAGCACCGTCACGGAGCTCGAGAAGAGATCGGGCGGGGGGATCGAGCGGATCCGCCCGCCCCAGGTCCACTTCACGAGATCCTCGAAGAGGTAGATCAGCCCGAATGTGAGCAGCACCTGGTCGAGCGGCTGCCGCCGGTACAGCGGCCGGAGACAGCTCCTCTCGATGACCGCGCCGATGCCCCCCACCACCAGCGGAGCCACGAGCAGGGCCAGCCAGAAGTTCCCCGTGGCCGCGATCACGGCCAGCCCGGCGTAGGCGCCGAGCATGTAGAAGGAGCCGTGGGCGAGGTTGACCACGTCGAGCATGCCGAAGATCAGCGTGAGCCCGACGGAGAGGAGGAACAGCAGCACCCCGTAGGCGAGGCCGTTCAGCGCCTGGCCGAAGAAGTCGGGAAGGAAAGGCACGGGCAGGTGCGCGACGAGGGCCGGACCCGCGGGCCCGGCCCCCCCGCTGATATTCCGTCAGGCCGGCAAGGTGCAGCCGGTCCCGGGGTCTCTCACGTCGGCGACCTTGTCGATCGGGACGTTGTTGAGCCCGCCGGCGACCTCCCTGACCTCGCGGATGTAGATGAACGGCTGGATCACGTTGTGGGTCTTCGGGTCGAAGCGGAAGCGGCCGCGCGGGCTGTCGAACTCGGTCCCGGCGATGGCGTCGACAAGCTTGCCCTTGTCCTGGGTGTTGCCGTTGACCGCCTTGAGCGCGCGGACGATGACCTCCGCGGTGTCATAACCCTGGACGGCGAAGCCGTCCGGCGTCTTGCCGCCGAACTTCGCCTTGAAGTCAGCCACGAATTTCTTGTTCACGGGGTTGTCGAGGAGCGGGGTGTAGAAGTGCCCCGTGAGGACGCCGAGCGCCGACTTGCCCTGGGCCGGCAGCACGTCGGGCTCGGTGAGGAAGCCCGCGCCCGTGAGCTTGATCGACTGCTTCAGCCCGAACTGGTCGAACTGCTTCACGAAGTTGACGGCGTCGGAGCCCGAGAAGAAGCAGTAGACGGCCTTGGCGCCCGACTGCTTGATCTTGGTGAGGTACGGGGCATAGTCCG
>JACPCX010000122.1:0-56247 GCA_016184305.1 Candidatus Rokuibacteriota bacterium
GCTTCGTTCAATCCGACTTTTTCACGCATCGCGGAATCGCGTGCCGTCGTGTTTCATCCTTGGTGGCGCGACGCGCGAAAAAGCCCTCTTCATTATGTCGGGGTGACGGGGGCCACGAGGGGGGCGCCCGCCGCTGTGGCATCGGCTCCTGGGGCTCTGTGCCATCCGTTCCTGGGGTTCCTGGGGCGGCCGGCGTCCGAGTCTGGCCCCTTCTGTCAAGCTCTCGGGGCCCGAGGAGGCCAGGGGGTGGGCCGCGTAGCTTCGCATGGCCTTGACGTTGACCATGCTCAACGCACGCGGGAGCATGGCCAGCGCCGCCCAGGGTGGTTGCGCCTGGGTTGCGCCCTGTGCTACGTTCTGCCGTGATCTGCAACATCGCGCGCCTGATATTCTCGCTACTTCGGGCGCGTCGGGCGACGTGTCAGATCAGATACGCCCGGGTTGCACACGTGCTGCTCGCCGGAGTCGTCGAGGGCGGAGAGGACGAGCCGCGGCCGTCCGCAGGGCTTCTAGCGCGTCACGCCCTGCTTGGCCCGCGTGAGCCACACCAGCGCCAGGTCGGTATCTCCCCAGCCGTGGGACCGGAGATGGGCCACCCAGGCCTTCACGGTGGCCGCCGGGACCTCTCTCTCCTCCCGGTCGACCTCGATCCGGTCGGGGCAGGGCTGACGGCTGTTGCGTTCCGAAGCTGGAGGCGTGTCGGTGGGCTTCATGTGGGTTCCCTTCCTCGTGCGATAGATGGAATCCGGCAGGGCCGACGGCGGGACGGGGAGATACCGGCGAGGACACGAGAGGGCAGCGGGGACGCCAGCCCCGCCATTCTCTTCCGCGAAGAGGATCTCAGTATACAGGAAACGGGCACCGCCGGGGTCACGGCATCAACGCCGCGCGCGTGATGGTGAGCGTGTCCTTGTTGTGCCACTCGCTGGCCGCGAAGGCCTCGTTGATCTTCTCGAGCGGGTACGTGTGGGAGAGGATCCGCTCCCACGGCCAGCGGGTCTTGGTGCGCACGAGGAAGTCCAGCGCGCGCGGGATGACCCACGGGTCGTACTGGAACACGCCCACGATCTTCTTCGAGCCCCAGACGAGAAGCGACGGCTCCAGCTCCACCTTGGCGCCGCGGCTGATGGTGCCGATCTCGATGTAGGTGCCGCCGGCGCGCAGCATCTCGATCCCCTCCGGGATGACGGCGGGGAAGCCCACCAGGTCGCATGCCACGTCGGCGCCCACGCCGTCCGTCCACTGGCGCACGAGCTTGACGCGCTCTTTCCGGTCGGGCACCTCGCGGATGTTCAGCGTGTGGTCGGCGCCGAAGGCGCGGGCCAGCTCGAGCCGGCCGGGGATCTGGTCCACGACGATCACGCAGGAGGCGCCCATGTCCTTGGCGACGGCCGCCGTCTGGACGCCGAGGCCCCCCGCGCCCTGGATCAGCACCCGGTCGCCGAGGCGCAAGCCAGCCACGGTGAGCCCGTAGATGACCTGCGACAGCGCGCAGTTGACGGGAGAGACCACCTCGTCCGACAGCCCGTCCGGCACCTTGAAGATGGCGCCGCCGGGGCGCAGGTAGTAATGATCCGCGAAGGCGCCGTGCAGATGCGGGAAGACCGAGGGCCCGACGGCCCGCTCGATCTTGTTGGGGCAGGCCGAGGGCTCCTTGTGCAGGCAGGCGTAGCAGCGGCCGCACGGGTAGAAGTAGGTGTAGGCCACCCGGTCGCCTTCCTTGAGGGGCCGGCCGAGCGAGTCCGTCTTGACCCGCGCGCCCAGCTTGGCGACGCGGCCCGTCATCTCGTGACCGTAGATCCAGCCGTCTTCCGGCAACTTCAGCGGAGCATCTCCACGCCAGAAGTGGAGGTCCGACCCGCAGATGTTCGCCACGGTGACGCGGATCAACACGCCCTCCGGCTCCACCTCCGGGATCGGCACGTCGCGCAGCTCGAAGGGCTTGCCGGGGCCGAAGAAGACGGCGGCTCTCGCGGTGGCTGGCATGACTGGTCTCCTGATTACGCGCCTCGGTCGCGGCCGAGGTCGAAGGCGTCGTGGAGCGCGCGGACGGCGAGCTCGGTGTACTTGTCCTCGATCACGCACGACACGGCGATCTCGGAGGTGGAGATCATCTGGATGTTGATGCCTTCCTTCGAGAGCGTGGCGAAGATCTGCCCGGCCACGCCCGCGTGGCTCCGCATGCCCACCCCGACGGCGGAAACCTTGGCGACGCGGTCGTCGGCCGCCACGCCCGCCGCCCCGATGTCCTTGGCCACGATGGCGAGCACCTGCTCGGCGCGCGCGCGGTCGGCCCGGGGCAGGGTGAAGGAGATGTCGGTGAAGCCGTCCCGGCTGATGTTCTGGACGATCATGTCCACCACGATGCTCTGGGCGCCGAGCGCTCCGAACACCTGCGCGGCGATGCCGGGCCGGTCGGGCACGCGGAGGATGGAGACCTTGGCCTGGCCCCGGTCATGCGTGATGCCGGTGACCACCACCTCTTCCATGCTGTCGTCCTCCCTGGTCACGAGGGTGCCCGGGTCCGGCTTGAACGTGGAGCGGACGTGGACCGGCACCCCGTACTTCTTGGCGAACTCGACGGAGCGGGACTGGAGCACCTTGGCGCCCAGGCTCGCCATCTCGAGCATCTCGTCGTAGGACACGCGCGCGAGCTTCCGGGCCTCGGGCACGACGTTGGGATCGGCCGTGTAGACGCCATCCACGTCGGTGAAGATCTCGCAGACGTCGGCCGTGAGGGCGGCGGCCAGCGCCACACCCGTGAGGTCCGATCCCCCGCGCCCCAGCGTCGTGATCTCGCCGGCCTCCGTCATGCCCTGGAAGCCGGCCACGACGACGATCTTCCCCGCGGCCAGCGCCGCGGCGATGCGCTCGGCGCCGATCCGCCTGATGCGCGCCTTGGTGTGGACCTCGTCGGTGATCATGTTGACCTGCGGCCCGGTGAACGAGCAGGCGGGGTGGCCGAGGGACTGCAGCGCCATGGCGAGGAGCCCGATGGTGACCTGCTCGCCCGTGGCCAGCAGCATGTCCATCTCGCGCGGGTCCGGGGTCGGCGTGATGGCGGCGGCCAGGGCCACCAGAGAATCGGTGGTCTTGCCCATGGCGGAGACCACCACGACCACGCGGTGCCCCTGCGCCGCGGACTCGGCCACGCGGCGAGCGACGCTCTTGATCTTCTCGGGGTCGGCGACGGAGGAGCCGCCGTACTTCTGGACGACGAGGAGCCCCATGACTGAGGCATCCTACACGACATCCGGCAGGTGAAAAAGGGCTTGGCGAGCCGCAGCCGAGAGGCAAGGCGAGCGGAGATGGAAATCCCCCGAGCGGAGCGAGCCAGCCGGACGGTTCTGGCTGATGCTAGCGGCCGGGGCGCTCGGCGCCGGGAGGGTGGGGGACCGGCCGGCCTCCCGCGCCCCCGCGCGGGCGCTCCTCCCGGCGCCCGCCCTCGCCACCAGGCCCCTCGCGCTGCTCCCGCCGCTCGCGCCACACCTCGCGCGCCCGCTGGCGCTCGCCGGACGTCATGCGGCGCCAGCGCTCCCAGTTGCGCTCCACGCGCTGGCGCTCTGCGGGCGTCATCGCCTGGTACTGCCGGAAGCGCTGCATGAGCTGCTCCTGGCGCTCGGGTGAGAGCCGCTGGAAGCGCTCGTGAGCTCTCTCGATCTCGCGCCTGCGCTCTTCCGACAGTTGGTTCCAGCGCTGGAAGTCCTGGAGGATTCTGGCGCGCTCGGCCGGCGGCATCTTCCGGAGCCGCTCCTGGTTCTGCCGCGCCGCCTTGCGCTCCTCCGGGGTGAGCGCCTTCCAGTGCCGGTAGTTCTCGAGCACCCGCTGGCGCTCGGCCGGGGGCAGCGCCCGCCAGCGCTCCAGGTTCCGCCGGGCGATTTCCTGTTCCTCCGGGGAGAGACGCTCGAGCCCCTGGATCGCGGGCTCCGAGAGCCGTCCAGCCGGGGGGGGCGCCTGCGCCGGCGTCGGGCCGGCATCGGCCAGCAGCATCGCGGTCGCGAGCGCCGCCATCCACAGCAGCCTCACCATCTCAGTCGTGGGCAGTCCCTCCCGACACGAGAGCAGCACCGCCGCGCGCTGCTGCGGCGACAGCTCCTCCACGGCCTTCCACAGGCGGCTCATGCGCCGGTCCTCGTCCAGCGTGTCCCCGGGGTCGACGAACGGCGCCGGCTCGCGCTCCACCGGATCGCTGTCCGCCATCTCGCCGGCATCCCGATCGCGCCACGCGAGAAGGCGGCGCCAGCCGCGGCCGCGCCGCCGGTGGTCCAGACAGCAATTGACCAGGATGCGGTAGAACCACGTCGAGAACTTGGCCTGGCCGGCGAAGGTGCGGGCCGACCCGTGCAGCCGGATGAAGGCCTCCTGCGAGCAATCCTTGGCGTCCTCCTGATTCCGCAGGATGGACCAGGCGATCCGGTAGGCGCGCTCCTGGTACCGCTCCACCAGGAGGTCGAACGCCCGCGCCCCCTGGTTGGCGACGCGACGGCAGAGCGCTTCATCGGAGAGATCCAGGCAGTCCACTCGACCGATCGTCCCACACGCCCATCTCATGCACCAAGCCTGAGGGAGCGCGGCAGCGCGGCCGCGCTCCCTCAGGCGGCATGGCTCACCGCCCGCGACGCTGCCTGAGGTCTCGATGCAGCTCGCGCCGATCCTGGCGCAGGTCGCGCCCGTCGTCGCGCCGGTCCCGGACGTCCTCTCGCAGCTCGCGCCGGTCGCCCCGCAGCTCCTGGCGCGCCTCGCTGATCCGCTCCTGATCGCCCGACTTCACGGCCTCGCGCAGATCCCGCCGGTCGCCCCGCAACTCGCGACGGTCCTGCTGGATCTCGCGGGTGTCCTGCCGGATCTCCTGGCGGTCCTGGCGGATGTCCTGCAAATCCTTCTTGATCTCCTGAGCCCCTGCCGCATAGGTGAGCAGTCCCACCACCACGCAGGTCGCGGCCACCGCCATGGCCCCCGCCGTCCAGCCTGAAATGTCCTTCATCGCGTCCCTCCCGTGTCGGGGTCAAGCCCCGGATTGGGTTCGTCTGGTTGGTATGACGGCGGCGGACAGCGGGATGTTTACACGCCCCTTCGGGGCGCGGGCCTCGAGCGGGCGCGGGCTAACCCGTCGACGAGGCCGGGTGGACGCCTGTGCTCCGGGCGGCATCGGTGAGGCTCACCTGCTCGACCACCAGGAGGGCGAGTCCCCAGAGGGTCACGGGGAGGAACTGGGAGACGTGCAGCAGGATGGAGAAGCTCAAGGCGTCGGTTTGCGGCACCGCGAAGAGCGCGAGCGCAAGGACCACGGCCGCCTGGACGATCCCCGCGAAGCCGGGGCTCGAGGGCAGGCTCACTCCGAGACCGAGGAAGGCGAGCACGGCCCAGGCCGCACCGAAGGGCAGCTCCAGGTGGGCGGCGCGGAAGGCCGTCCACACGCAGGCGGCCAGGGCGAGCCAGATGCCTGCCGACCAGCCAACGATGGGCAGCAGGTGGCGGCGCGCCCGGATTCCGCGGAGCCCCTCGTTGATGGTCTCGAGGACGCGGGCGGCGGAGGCCGCCAATCGGGGCCAGCGCCCGAAGAACGTGGTCAACAGGCGGCGGCAGCGTTCCGGAGCGGCCGCGATCGCGGCCAGGAGCCCGATCAGCGCCAGGTCCACGCTCAGGAAGACGAGCGCCGCCCACTCGAGCTCGCGCGGCACCGGCATGAGGAGAAAGAGGCCCACCAGCATGATCCCCACCGCGAGGGCGTCCAGCACTCGCTCCACGACCATGGTCGCCACGACGGTCCAGAAGCGCTGGCCGCGGCGGGTCACCACGTAGGCGCGGACAACCTCGCCCGCCCGGAGCGGCAGGAGGTTATTGCCCATGTAGCCGATCATCACCGCGCTGAAGAGGTGCGTGGGGTGGGCGTCCGGCGGGAAGAGGAAATGCCAGCGGCGGGCGCGCACCCAGAGCGACAGCAGGTTGAGTCCGATGCTCGCCGCGAGGAAGCCCCAGTGCGTTCGGACCAGATTCGCGGCGATGGCGTCGAGATCGGCATTCCAGAAGAGGGAGACCAGCAGGGCGGCGCTCACCGCCATGCCCAGCAGGATCTTGAGGAGCCGTCCGCGCGACGGCACGGGCGGGATCAGAGCCCGAGCTGGGCGAGCACGGCGTCGAGCCGCGGCGGCACGCTGATGGGGCGGGAGGCGGACTCCAGCGCCGTGTCGGGGTCCTTGAGCCCATGCCCGGTGAGGGTCAGCACGAGCGTCGATCCCGGCTCGAAGCGGCCCGCCTTGACCATCTTCATGAGCCCGGCCACGGTGGCGCAGGAGGCCGGCTCCATGAAGATGCCCTCCTCGCGCGCGAGCATGCGGTAGGCGCGGATGATCTCCTCGTCGGTCACCGCCTCGATCCAGCCGCGGGAGTCGTGCAGCGCTTCCTTGGCGAGCCCCCACGAGGCCGGGTTGCCGATCTTGATGGCGGTGGCCACGGTCTTCGGCTCGGCGATGATGCGGTCCTCGACGATCGGCGCGGCGCCGGCGGCCTGGAAGCCCACCATCTTCGGCAGTTCCTTGGCGAGCCCGGCGCGGTGGTACTCGCGGTACCCGCGCCAGTAGGCCGTGATGTTGCCCGCGTTGCCCACGGGGATGAGGTGGTAATCGGGAGCGCGCCCGAGCTGGTCCACCACCTCGAAGGCGCCCGTCTTCTGCCCCTCGAGACGGAAGGGGTTCAGGCTATTGACCAGCGTGACCGGGTGGCGCTCGGCGATTTGCCGGACGATGTCGAGGGCCTGGTCGAAGTTGCCGTCCACGACCAGCACGGTGGCGCCGTGGATGGCCGCCTGGGAGAGCTTGCCGATGGCGACGGCCCCCTTGGGCACCATCACGAAGGCGCGCATGCCGGCGCGGGCCGCGTAGGCGGCTGCCGACGCCGAGGTGTTCCCCGTGGACGCGCAGATGACCGCGCGGGCGCCGGCCTCCGCGGCCTTGGAGATGGCCAGGGTCATGCCGCGGTCCTTGAAGGAGCCGGTAGGGTTGAAGCCCTCGCACTTCAGGTAAATGCGGAGCGTCGGGTCCGTCGCCTCGGCCAGCCGCGGGGCCGGCACGAGCGGCGTATTGCCCTCGTGAAGCGTCACCACCGGGGTCTTCGGCGTGACGGGCAGGAAGGCCCGGTAGCGCTCGATCACTCCCGGCCACGCGGAAGAGGTCATGCCGGGTTCTCTCCATGTCGCCTGAATGTGAATGACATCGGGTGGCGGTAAGGCCTCTTCGCCCCTGCGGGGCTCTCTCCATGTCGCCTGAATGTGAATGACATCGGGTGGCGGTAAGGCCTCTTCGCCCCTGCGGGGCTCATCGGGGCGTCCGCATCACCGATCCGCTGTCTCACCGAGGGGACGATCATGCCGGTTCTACCCTGATCATGGTGGTGCGCGCGGCGACGACGGGGAGGCGGTCGATGGCCGCGAGCGCGGCCCGCATGTCCCGCTCGCGCGCGTCGTGGGTCAGCATCACCACGGGCACGGCCTCGCCCTCGGCGCGTGCCTTCTGGAGCACCGAGACCAGGGAGATGTCGTGGCGGCCGAGGATGCCGGCCACCTGCGCCAGCACGCCGGGGCGATCGAGAGCCATCACGCGCAGGTAGTAGGCAGAGCGGATCTCGTCCATGGGGCGGAGCGGCAGCGGGGCCCTGGCCACCGACGGCAGCTCCACCGGGAGCGCCGGGATCCCGTGGGCCACGCGCCGGGCGATCTCGAGCGCGTCCGACCACACGGCCGAGGCCGTGGGGAGCTGTCCGGCGCCCCGGCCGTAGAACATCAGGTTGCCGACGTTGTCCCCGCTGATGAACACCGCATTGTAGACGCCCGAGACGGCCGCCAGCGGCGACTGGGTCGGGATCATGGTCGGGTGCACCCGCGCCTCCAGCCCGCCATTGGAGGCCTTGGCGATGGCGAGGAGCTTGATGCGGTAGCCCAGCTCGGCCGCGTTGACCACGTCCTCGTGGGCGACGCCCGTGATGCCCTCGGTGTAGATGTCCTTGAGGTCCAGGGAAGTCCGGAACGCGAGCATGGCGAGGATCTGCAGCTTGTGGGCCGAGTCCATGCCCTCGATGTCGAGCGCGGGGTCCGCCTCGGCGTACCCGCGCGCCTGGGCCTCCTTGAGCACCACGGAGAAGTCGAGCCCCTCGTCCGTCATCTTCGAGAGGATGTAGTTGCATGTCCCGTTGACGATGCCGAAGACGGAGGCGATCCGGTTGGCCGGCAGGCCCTCCCGGACGGCGCGGAGCAGCGGGATGCCGCCGGCCACCGCGGCCTCGAACCCCAGCATGACCCGGTGGCGCCGCGCCTGCTCGAACAGCTCGGCCCCGTGGTGGGCGAGGAGGGCCTTGTTGGCCGTGACCACGTTCTTGCCCGCGGCGAGGGCGCGCAGGATGAAGGTCCGCGCCGGCTCGAGCCCGCCGATGAGCTCGATGACGATCTGGATGGACGGGTCGTCGAGGACCTGCCGGGCGTCGGGGACGAGGTGCAGGCGCGCGAGGTCGATCCCCTCACGCTCGCGGATGAGGTCGGCGTCGGCGATCGCTGCCAGGGTGAGCCGGCAGTCGGTCCGCTCCTGCATCTCGGCGCCGTGCGTGTCGAGGATCTTGACGACGCCCGCGCCGACCGTACCGAGTCCGAGAAGGCCGATCCTGATCTCGTTCATCGTGAGTGTGGCGTGCTGTGATCCGCGGGTGAGCGCGCCGGCGGTGCCCCGCGCCCGGCCCTGAGCGTTACCGCCTCGTGAGACTCCGGAGGCCCCGGAGCGCCTGTCTGATGCGCTGCTCGTTCTCCACCAGCGCAAAGCGGACGAATCCCTCGCCGTACTCGCCGAAGCCGATTCCCGGGGAGACGGCGACCCTGGCCTCCTGGATGAGCATCTTGGCGAACTCGAGGGAGCCCATGGCCCGGAACGCCTCCGGCACGGGCGCCCAGACGAACATGGTGCCCCTGGGCTTCTCGACCTTCCAGCCGGCCTTGTTGAGTCCGTCTACCAGCACGTCGCGCCGGCGCCGGTAGACTTCCCGGATTCCCTCCACGCAGGCTTGATCGTCCTCGAGGGCGATGATGCCCGCGATCTGTATCGGCTGGAAGACGCCGTAGTCCAGGTAGGACTTGATGCGCGCCAGCGCGTTGACCATTTCCCGGTTGCCGCAGCAGAAGGCCAGCCGCCAGCCGGCCATGTTGTAGGACTTGGTGAGCGAGAAGAGCTCGACCCCCACCTCCTTGGCCCCCGGGACCTCGAGGAAGGACGGAGGCGTGTAGCCGTCGAAGTGGATGTCGGCGTACGCGAAGTCGTGGACGACCATCAGGCGGTGCTCCTTCGCGAAGTCCACCACCTTGACGAAGAAGTCCCGGTCCACGCAGAGCGTCGTGGGGTTGTGGGGGAAGGAGAGGATCAGGAGCTTCGCCTTCGGCCACGACAGCCGCGCCGTCTCCTGGAGCCGCGCGAAGAAGTCCTCTCCCGGGACGAGCGGCACCGAGCGCAGATCCCCGTCGGCGATGACAACCGAGTAGGAGTGGATCGGGTAGGTGGGGTTCGGCACGAGCGCTCCGTCGCCCGGCTGGAGCACCGCCAGGGCCAGGTGCGCCAGCCCCTCCTTGGCGCCGATGGTGGCGATCGCCTCGGTCTCCGGGTCCAGCTCGACTCCGTAGTGGTCGTGGTACCAGGTCGTGATCGCCTTCCGGAGCCGCGTGATCCCCTTGGAGGCCGAGTATCGGTGGTTGCGCGGGTTGCGCGCCGCCTCCACCAGCTTGTCCACGATATGCGGGGGCGTGGCCTGGTCGGGGTTGCCCATTCCCAGGTCGATGATGTCCTCGCCACGAGCCCTGGCTTTGGCCTTGAGGTCGTTGACAATGGCGAAGACGTAAGGGGGGAGCCGCTTGATCCGGTAGAACTCGTCCATGATGTGGGTTCCGCTTCGAAAAATCATACTCTGCGGCTGCGCTCAGTGTCAACAAAACGACCGAATGGCGCGGAGATAGCGCGCACCCGGGAGAACAGGCAGTTCAGGGTTGACACCCCCCGGTGGGGATGCTAAAAACCTCGCTAGCCGATGGGGTGGAAGTCCCCGCGGCACCTTCCGGAAATCAGGCGGTCGGCGCGCGTTCACGGGCGCTCCCGGTGCCGGACGACGGCGACCCGGGATGAGCGAGTCCAGGCGAACGAGGAGGCGGCAGGTCCATGAGCAGCCGGAGCCCCGAGCGGGTCCACGTGGTCATCGAGCGGACGGACGGCTCGCGCATCGTCCGCCTGCCGGCACCACGCTGGCTCGTGTCCGTCGCGGTGGGGATCGGGGGGCTCGCCCTGGTCGCTGCAGGTGCCCTCTACACCGACTACGTTGCCCTCAAGCAGCAGCGCGAGCAGTTCGCGGCCCTCGAGGCCCGGCTCGCAGAGCAGCAGCAGGTGATCGACGGGTTCCAGCAGCGCGTGAGCCGTGTGCGGGCGGAGGTGGACAGCTGGCGCGACCTGCGGGAGAAGATCTGGCAGCCCTTCGGGCCCGAGCGAGACACTCCCGCGCGCGGCAGCGGCATCGGTGGCGGCACCGCCCAGCGACACCTGGAGACCACCTCGGGCCCGCGGCTCTCCATCCTCGACGAGCTGGATGAGCTCACGGCCGTCGTGACGGACGAGGGCGAGAACCTGCGCGCCCTCGAGCGCTTCATCGGCAAGGCAGGGAAGGCGCTGGCCTCGCTGCCCTCGCGCTGGCCGGTGCGCGGCCCCGTTAACTCGGGCTTCGGCGGACGGCCCTCGCCGTGGTCAACCGGCTCCACGGAGTTCCACGGGGGGCTCGACATCGGGGCGACGCGCGGGACGGCCGTGATCGCGCCCGCTCCCGGCACCGTGGTCTTCGCCGGGCAACACGCCGAGTACGGTGTCACCCTCGTGATCGACCACGGCCACGACATCAAGACGCTTTACGGGCACCTCACCAAGGTGACCGTCGCCCAGGATCAGAAGGTGCAGCGCGGCCAGCCGATCGGCCTCACCGGCAACACCGGCCGCTCCTCCGGTCCCCACCTCCACTACGAGATCCAGGTCAAGGGCCAGGCGGTGAATCCCCGCAGCTACCTCTGGGACTAGCCGGCCGCCGATAAAGGCCCATCTGCTTCGTTGGCGCCCTCGGCCGCACGCTCAACGTGGCTCGCTCACGCTCGCCCGGATCTCCGGATCCGCTCGCCTCGCCTCCGGCTCGGCTCGCCAAGCGAAGTACGCCTCGCGTGTGGCCCTCGGGCGCCGCCTCGCATCTGGACCTTTCTCGGCGGCCGGCGGCGCGCGGGTCCAAGTCCGTTGCCACGGGACGTTCGGGGTCAGCGGGAGGGGTGCTTGGCGAGGAAGGCGAGCACCGCCTCGTTGAAGGCCTGCGGCTGCTCGATCGGGTGCAGGTGGCCCGCGTCCGGGATCACCACGAAGTCGGCGTGCGGGATGCGGGCGTGCAGCGTGGAGGAGTGGTGCGGAGGGACCATGATGTCGTCGGCGCCCGTCGTGATCAGCGTCGGCACGCGGATCTGTGAGAGGCGCTCCAGGCTCGACCAGAGGCCGATGGCCTCGGCCTGGCGCTTGAGCCCCACGAGGCTTGTCGGGTAGGGGTTGTCCACGGCCCGCTGGATCAGGAGATCCACGAGGCCGGGCTTGTCCGCCACCGTCTTCGGGCTGAGCACCCACGCCAGCAGCATCCGCGCGAAGTCCTCGCGGTTCTCGTGGGCGCGGATGCGCACCATGCCATCACCGCGGAACGAGAGGAAGGCATCCGTCTGCGGCAGCGTGCAATGCAGTCCCAGCGTGAGCACCCGGGCGGGGTGGCTCAGGGCGATCTCCTGGGCGATCACCCCGCCCATGGACAGGCCTGCCACATGCGCCGTGCCGATC
Organism: Candidatus Rokuibacteriota bacterium; assembly: GCA_016184305.1. GTDB lineage: Bacteria > Methylomirabilota > Methylomirabilia > Rokubacteriales > CSP1-6 > UBA12499. The sequence goes on from JACPCX010000122.1 coordinate 11,868, forward strand.
CCGAGCGCGTCGAGGAGTCCCACCGTGTCAGCGGCCATGCCGGCAATGGTGTAGGGGACGTCGGGCTGATCGGACTGCCCCGCGCCGCGATTGTCGAGGAGGATCACGCGGTACCGCGCCGAGAAGGCCGGCGCCTGGAAGGCCCAGGCCGTGTGATCGCCGCCCCAGCCCATGATGAGGACGAGGGGCTCGGCGTCCGATGGGCCGATCTCCTGGTAGAAGATCTCGATGCCGTTGACGCGCACCCTGGGCATGACGGTCAGTCTCCCACAGGGGAGGGCGGCCATCCCCTCGCCGGCCCTGTCACGATGCTGAAAGAGCTAGCAGGCCGCCGGGGAAGGCCCAGATGCAAGGCGGTGCCCGAAGGCTGCACGCGAGGCGTACTCCGCTTGGCGAGCCGAGCCGGAGGCGAGGTGAGCGGATCCGGAGATCCGGGCGAGCGTGAGCGAGCCACGTCGAGCGTGCGGCCGAGGGCGCCAACGAAGCAGATGGGCCCTTCTCGGCGCCCGGCTAGGCGCGGACCTGGCAGGCCACCCAGTGTCCCGGCGAGATCTCCTTGAGCACCTGCTCGTTCTCGGAGCAGGACGGGATGCGGACGGAGCAGCGCGTGTGGAAGCGGCAGCCGGACGGCGGCTTGATGGGGCTCGGCACGTCGCCCTCGAGGAGGATCCGCTTGCGCTTCACCGCCGGGTCGGGGATCGGCACCGCGGACAGCAGCGCCTCGGTGTAGGGGTGCTTCGGGTTCGTGTACAGCTCCTTGGCGGGAGCGATCTCCACGATCTTGCCGAGGTACATGACCGCGACGCGCGTGGAGATGTGCTCCACCACGGAGAGGTCGTGGGCGATGAACAGGTAGGTCAGATCGAACTGCTTCTGCAGATCTTCCAGGAGATTGATCACCTGCGCCTGGATGGAGACGTCCAGGGCGGAGACCGGCTCGTCGCAGACGATCAGCTTGGGGCTCACGGCCAGGGCCCGGGCGATGCCGATGCGCTGGCGCTGGCCGCCCGAGAACTCGTGCGGGTAGCGCCGCAGGTGGTCGGCGCTGAGCCCCACCGTCTCGAGGAGGTGCACGACGCGGTCCTCGCGCTCGCGCTTCGTCTTGGCGAGCTTGTGGATCACCAGCGCCTCGCCGATGATCGAGCCCACCGTCATGCGCGGGTTCAGCGACGCGTAGGGGTCCTGGAAGATGATCTGCATGTCGCGGCGCAGGTGGCGGAGGGCCCGCTTGTCGAGCGCCGTCACGTTCCGATCGCCGAACCAGACCTCGCCCGCGGTGGGCTCGATGAGCCGCAGGATGCAGCGGCCGGTGGTGGACTTCCCGCAGCCCGACTCGCCCACGAGCCCGAGCGTCTCGCCCTTCTTGATGTCGAAGGTGACGTCGTCCACGGCGTGCACCCGGGCCACTTCCCGCGAGAAGAGGCCCCCGCGAATCGGGAAGTACTTCTTGAGGTTCTTGATCCTGAGGAGCGACTGTTCCGCCATGGTCTCGATCCTCTCAGTAGAGCCAGCAGGCCACCTTGTGGCCGGGCTTCATTTCCTTGAGCACCGGGTCCTTTTCGGTGCACACGGCCTTCACGAAGGGGCAGCGCGGCGCGAACCGGCAGCCGGGCGGGATGTCCCCCTTCAGGGTGGGGACGGTGCCGCCAATGGCCTCGAGGCGCTGGCGCTTGGTGGCGGCCAGGTCGATGCGCGGGATGGACCGGAGGAGCCCCTGGGTGTAGGGGTGGAGCGGCTCCTTGAAGAGGTCGCCCACCGGCGCCTCCTCGGCGACCTTCGCGGCGTACATGACGATCACCCGCTGGGCGGTCTCGGCGATGACCCCCATGTCGTGGGTGATCAGCATGACGGCCATCCCGAGCTTGGCCTTGAGCTCGTTGAGCAGCTCCAGGATCTGCGCCTGGATGGTCACGTCGAGCGCTGTCGTCGGCTCGTCGGCGATGAGCAGCTTCGGGTTGCACGACAGCGCCATGGCGATCATGATGCGCTGGCGCATGCCCCCCGAGAGCTGGTGCGGGTACTCCTTGACCCGCCGCTCGGCGTTGGCCATGTGCACGAGCTTGAGCATGTCCACGGTCTTGGCCATGGCGTCCCGCCGCCCCAGCCCCTCGTGCAGCCTGAGCGCCTCGGCGATCTGCTCCCCGCAGGTGAAGACGGGGTTGAGAGAGGTCATGGGCTCCTGGAAGATCATGGAGATCTCTTTGCCGCGGATCTTGCGCATCTTGCCGGCCGGCAGGTCCACCAGGTTTTGGCCGCCGTAGCGGATCTCGCCCTCGACGATCTTGCCCGGCGGCTGCGGGATCAGCTTCATGATGGACAGCGCCGTCACCGACTTGCCGCAGCCGGACTCGCCCACGATGCCGAGGGTTTCGCCCTTGTCGATGTACAGGTCCACCCCGTCCACCGCGCGGACGGTCCCCTCGTCGGTGAAGAAGTACGTCTTCAGGTTCTTGACGTCCAGGAGGCGCTCGGCCATGGCCTGTCCTTTTTTCAGCAACATGCCTGCGGCATGCTGACCGTGGGCCAGATGGTCGCATCGGCCCGCGTGTCGTTATCTGCGTTCGCTACCAGCCGCTGGTGATCTCCCGGAAGGCGTTGAGCGCCCGGTCGATGTCTGCTCGGTCCACGTCCTTGTGGGTGACGCACCGGATGGCGGCGGGCCCGATCTGGTGGATCTTCACCTTGCGGGCGAGGCAGCCCGTGACGAGCTCCGCAACACCGCCCTCGCGCTCCACCCGGAAGATGACGATGTTGGTCTGCACCTTGGTGAGGTCCACGCGGCACCCGGGCAGCCTGGCCACACCCTCCGCCAGCCGCCGTGCATGAGCATGGTCCTCGGCGAGGCGCTCCACCATGGTCTCCAGCGCCACCAGCCCCGCGGCGGCCAGCACGCCCACCTGGCGCATGCCGCCGCCCACCATCTTCCGGAGGCGGCGGCACCGCGCCACGAAGTCCCGTGTCCCGCACACCAGCGAGCCCACCGGGGCCGCGAGCCCCTTCGACAGGCAGAAGGTGAGCGAGTCCACGTGGCGTCCGAAGTCCGCGAGCGGGCGCTCCTGCGCCACGGCCGCGTTGAAGAGGCGGGCCCCGTCGAGGTGCACGGGGACACCCGCGGCGTGAGCCACGGCCGCGACGGCCTCGATCTCCTCCGGGGTGCAGCAGGTGCCGCCGTGGCGGTTGTGGGTGTTCTCGAGGCACACGAGCCCCGTCTGCGGGATATGCACATTGCTCGGCCGGATGCTGTCCCGGACCTGCGCGGGCGTGAGGAAGCCCCGTTCGGTCGGGATCGCCAGGGTCTGCACCCCGCCGATGAGCGCCGTACCTGCCACCTCGTAGTTGAAGATATGGCAGTCGCGGTCGAGGATGACCTCCTGCCCAGGCCGTGTCTGGGCCAGCACCGAGACCAGATTGCCCTGGGTGCCGGAGCTGACGAAGAGCGCCCCCTCCTTGCCCGCTCGCCGCGCGGCTTCCTCCTCCAGCCGCTTGACGGTGGGGTCTTCCTCCCACACGTCGTCGCCCACCTCGGCACGCGCCATGGCTTCCCGCATCGCCGGGGTGGGGAGGGACAGCGTGTCCGAGCGCAGATCCACGATGTCGTGCATGGCGTTACCTCGCGGCCGCCCTGAGTCGCTGCGCCGCGCGCCGGCCCCAGTCGGTGTAGGCGAACTCGGTGGCCAGCTGTCGGAGCTTGTCCTGGGACTCCGGCACCCGACCTTCCTGGGCATACACGTCGGCCAGCCGGAACAGCGCCTCGGGCACCACCAGGGTGCGCGGGTACTCCTTCAGCAGGGATTCGAGCCGCTGGCGGGCAGCCGCCGGGTTCCCCTGGTCCATGTAGTAGCTCGCGACCCACAGATCCTTCTGGGCGAGCCGCCCACGGCAGATGTCGATCTTGGCCAGCGCATCGGAGGCGTAGCGGCTGTCGGGATAGTCGCGGACCAGCTTCTTGAACGCCTCCATGGCCTTGACGGTGATGCCCTGGTCCTGCTCCACGGGCTTGAGCTGGTCGTAGTAGCTCATGGCGAGCCGGAACTGCGCGAGGTCGGCGATCTCGTGACGGGGGAAGAAGGCCAGGAAGCCCTCGATCTCCTTGACCGCCTTGTCCCACTCCGCTTCACGGTAGTAGGTCTCGCCCACGAGGAAGCGGGCCCGGGCCGCGTAGCTCGACTGCGGGTGGCGCTCCACGATCTTGCGGAAGTGGGTGCGCGCGTCCTCGTACCGCTTCTTGTTCATCTCGGTCTCGCCCATCTGGTACAGGTCGGCCGCCGGGAGCAGGGGCTGCGGCCGTGGCTTGAACAGATCGGCGACATACGAGCCGACGGACGAACACCCTCCGACGAGGAGCGCGGTCGCGAGCACCGCGGGAAGCAGAAGGGTCAGCGACCTGGGGCGCATTCGTCAGGAAGGTACGGTCAGACCCCTTCAAAGTCAAGGACATTGACAGGCTCCAATCCCTTCCGTATGATCCCGCCGATGCCTCTTCCCAGGATGCTCCGGGTTCGGCAGATCTTCCCGCGCCCACGACTGGCCGATATCCCGGCGCGAGCCCGTTCGTCTTCCCGGCCATGGGGAGCCACGGCGGCGGCACCCCCGAGGGGCAGCGTGAGGTGCTCGCCCACTACGGCATCACCGAGGCCACCATGGGGTGCGAGATCCGCGCGACCATGGACGTCGTCCAGGTGGGGGAGGCCCTCGGGATGCCCGTCTGGCTCGACCGGATCGCCTCCGAGGCCGACTGGATCGGGCTCGTCAACCGCGTCAAGCCCCACACCGACTTCAAGGGCAGCATCGAGTCCGGCCTGTTCAAGATGCTGACCATCGGGCTGGGCAAGTGGCACGGGGCCACGCAGTACCACCGGGCCAACGTCAACCACGGCTACGAGACCGTGATCACCGCCGTGGGGCGGGAGATGCTCACCAAGGCGCGCATCGGCTTCGGTCTCGGCATCGTCGAGAACGGTTACGACGAGACGGCGCGCGTGGAGGCCTTCAACGCTGCCGACCTCGAGGCGGGGGAGCGCAGGCTCCTGAAGGACGCCCGCGAGTGGATGGCGCGCCTGCCCTTCTCGCCCATCGACGTGCTGGTGGTCGAGGAGATCGGCAAGAACATCTCCGGCGCCGGGATGGACACCAACGTCATCGGCCGCCCGTCCAACCCGCATGAGCCGTTCCCGGCGGATCCCAAGATCCTCTGGATCGTGGCGCTGGACCTCACGGAGGAGAGCGGCGGCAACGCCACGGGCATCGGCAACGCCGAGTTCACCACGCGGCGGCTCCGCGACAAGATCGACTGGAAGAAGACGGCCATCAACTGCCTCACGGCGTGCGCGCCCAACGGCGCCAAGCTGCCGCTGGTCTTCGACTCCGACCTGGAGGCGGTGGAGAACGCGCTCAACTGCATCGGCCTCACGCAGCCCGAGCAGGCGCGCGTCATCCGCGTCAAGAGCACCCTCGTCCTCGGCGAGATCGAGTGCTCCGAGGCCTTCCTGCCGGAGATCGCCAAGCGCTCCGACCTGGAGGTCATCGGCGTCCCGCGCCCGCTCGGCTTCGACGCGGGCGGGCAGATCGTCCCGCTGGCTCACTGACGAACGCTGGCCTCCGGCGAACAAGGAGATTCGACTATGGGCAGTGGAACCCGTATTCTCGCGGTCCTGCTGGCGGTGGGGCTGTGCGGCGCGGCGCTCGTCGCCCCCGCCCAGGCCCAGCAGAAGGCGAACGTGGTGTTCTCGGCCGGCCCCACCGGAGGGTCGTGGACGCCCATGGCCGCGGCCACCGCGGACGTCGTCAGGAAGAAGTTCCCGGAGGTGGACGTCCAGGTGGAGCCGGGCGCGGCCCTGGTCAACATGGAGAAGATCCGCAACGACAAGGCCGACCTCGGGTGGTCAATGACGACGGTCGTGGCGGATGCCCGTGCCGGCGCGGGGTCCTGGAAGGGCAAGCAGACGGACAAGCCGCTCCTGGTGGCCAACTACTACCCGAACGTGTGGCAGCTGGTGGTGCCCGCGGATTCGGACGTCAAGCAGCTCGCCGACCTCAGGGGAAAGCCGGTGGCGCTTCCTCCGCGCGGCAACACCAGTCTCGCCGAGGGGTGGGAGTTGCTGCTGCGCGTCCACGGGATGAAGCTCGACGACCTGGGCACGAAGAGCTACGGCTCCCTGACCGAGAACGTGGAGCTGATCAAGAACCGGCAGGCCGTGGCCATGGGGTGGTTCACCACCGTGCCCGCCTCCATCGTCCTCGACCTCGGCTCCGCGCGCAAGGTCCGGCTGCTGTCGGTCCCCGAGGACAAGATCGCGGAGATGAAGAAGCTCAACGCGGGCTTCGTGCGGCACGTGATCCCGAAGGGCGCCTACGCGGCCCAGGGGGTGGAGGCGGACGTGGTGACCATCCAGGCGCCGACCATCCTCATCGCCTCGTCGAAGACGCCCGCGGACGTGATCTACAAGATCACGAAGGCCATCGTCGAGGGCCGCGACGCCTTCGGCAACGTCACGGCCGCCATGAAGGGCGTGACCGCCGGGCAGATGGCCGAGAGCTTCGGGCTCCCCCGCCATCCGGGGGCCGAGAGGTACTACCGGGAAGCCGGCCTGCTGAAGTAGCCGCGTCCGGTGCGCAAGCTCGCGGGCTACGCCGGGCTGGTCGTGGGCGTCGTGGGGGTGGCCATGTCCCTCTACCATGTCCACGCCCGGCTCACGCCGGCGGCGCCCGACAGCCTCGCCCTCAGGATCATCACGCTGGCCTTCAGCCTCACCCTCGCCTTCCTGCTCTTCCCCCGGAAGGCCGGCGCCAGCCCCGAGCGGATCCCCTGGAGCGATCTCGGCCTGGCGGCGCTCTCGCTGGGCTGCGTGGGCTACCTCTTCGCGAACTACCAGTACGTGACGACCCGGATGCCCACGGCGGAGCCCCTGAGCCGGGCCGACATGGTCGTCGGGGCGGTCGGCACGCTCCTGGTGCTCGAGGCGACGCGCCGGACCATCGGCCTCGCCCTGCCCCTGGTGGCCCTCGGGTTCATCGCCTACGGGCTCGGCGGCCCGTGGCTCCCCGGCGGGCTCGGCCACCGGGGGCTGTCGCTCGAGATCCTCCTCGACCAGACGTACTTCACCACCGAGGGCATCTTCGGGATCCCCATCGGGGTGGCGGGCACCTACGTCATCCTGTTCATCATCTTCGGCGCCTTCCTGGAGAAGTCGGGCGCCGGCCAGTTCTTCATGCACTTCGCCAACGCTATCGCCGGTGGCTCCCGGGGCGGGCCAGGCAAGGTGGCGGTGGTGTCGTCGAGCCTGTTCGGCACCATCTCGGGGTCGGCGGTGGCCAATGTCATGGTGGACGGCTGGCTCACCATTCCCATGATGAAACGGACGGGGTTCAAGCCGGAGGCCGCGGCGGCCATCGAGGCGGTGGCGTCCACCGGCGGCCAGATCATGCCGCCCATCATGGGAGCCGCCGCGTTCGTGATGGCGGAGTTCCTGGGGGTGTCCTACGCGCAGGTGATGATCGCCGCAGCGATCCCGGCCCTCTTCTACTACGGCGCGCTCTTCGCCGCGATCCACTTCAACGCGATCCGGAGCGGCCTCAGAGGGATCCCGCGGGAGGAGCTTCCGATCCTGGGCCACATCATCATGCAGCAGGGACACCTGTTCATCCCGCTCCTGATCATCTTCGTCCTGCTGCTGCAGGGATATACAGCGACATACGCCGCGATCATCTCCACGGCATCCGTGCTGGTCCTGTCGTGGATGCGGCCCGAGTCCCGGGTCACTCCTCGCCGGGCCATCGAGGCGCTCCGGGACGGGGCCTTCCAGACGGTGCCCGTGGCCATGGCCACGGCCGCCGCCGGCGTCGTGATCGGCGTGATCCTCCAGACCGGGCTCGCGATCCGGTTCACCAGCTTCCTCGTGAGCGTTGCCGCCGGCAGCCTGCTGGTCGCGCTGGGGATCACGATGATCGCGGGTGTGATCCTCGGCATGGGCATGCCGACCACCCCCGCCTACATCATGCAGGCCGCGCTGCTGATCCCGGCGCTGATCAAGCTCGGGGTCGCCCCCATGGCGGCCCACATGTTCGCGTTCTACTTCTCGTGCCTGTCGGCCGTGACGCCGCCCGTCGCGCTGGCCGTGTACGCCGCCGCCTCCATCAGCAAGTCGGGCCTCTGGGGCTCCGGCTGGCAGGCCGTGAAGTTTGCCTCGGCGGGCTTCATCGTGCCCTTCTTCTTCGTGTACTCGCCCGCCCTCCTGTTCTCGGGCAGCTGGGGCGAGATCCTGCTGGCGGTGGTGACCGGAGGCGTCGGGGTCGTGGCGCTGGCCGCGGGCCTGGAGGGCTACTTCATCCGCCCCGCCCGCTGGTGGGAGCGCGTCCTGTTCATCGGCGCCGCCATCATGCTGATCAAGCCCGGCGTCTACACCGACCTGGCGGGGCTCGGGCTGCTGCTGTTCGCGCTGGGCCTGCAGCGGCTGCGGTCCCGGAGCCCGGTGGCGCTGGCGGCGGGATCGCCCCCGTGAGCCGCGCGGCCCTGGCGGCGCTCACCCTCATCGCGGCGGTCCTGCTGCTCGGCACCGTCGCCTACGGTATCCTGCGCCTCTACGCGTACTGACGGGTCGCCGTGACGGTTCAGCTCACGCTCGTGCCGCTCCCCTGAGGGTCGGCGGCGCATCCCGAGGCGATGGGCACCTCCGACCCGCCGACCCCCCAGCCGGGGGAGATCCCCCGCGAGTTCGACCGCCAGGTCGTCCTCAAGGACGGGGCGCATGTGTGGCTCCGCGCCATCCGCCCCGACGACGAGCCGCGCCTCGTGGACCTCTACGGCCGGCTGAGCCAGAACACGGCCTACCAGCGCTTCTTCACGGTGATGAAGCGCCTGCCGCCCGACTGGGCGCACTTCTTCGCCAATGTGGACTATCGGCGCCGGATGGCGGTGGTGGCCGAGCGCGAGCACGAGGGGCGGGTCGAGCTTATCGGGGTCGGGCGCTACGAGGCGTCCGACGAGGAGGCCGCCGCCGAGGTGGCCTTCGTCGTCCAGGACGGCTGGCAGGGGCGGGGCCTCGGGGCGATACTCCTCGACGACATCACCCGGGCAGGCGAGGCGCGGGGCATCCGCCGATTCCGGGCCTATGTGCTCGCGGACAACCACCGCATGCTGGAGCTCCTGACGCGCGCCACCGACGTCCTGGAGCGTAAGCTCGAGGATGGCGTGGTCAACTTCGTGTTCAAGCGGCGGGAAACGGCTCCCAGCGTCTAGCAGGATGCGGAAAAACTCCGCAGGCCGCTCAAAAAGGTCCAGATGCAAGGCGGCGCCCGAGGGCCGCACGCGAGGCGTACTCGCTGTACGTTGAGCGTGCGGCCGAGGGCGCCAACGCTTCGCGGGGCCCTTCGAGGTGTTCTCGCGCACGCGCCTCGTGCCGGGCGCGGCCTCCCGGCGCTCCGAGGAGAGCGCCCCCTTCAACGTCTTCACCGTGGCGAAGTCGCGCGCGCCGATCCAGACTACCGGGAACCTGGAGGTCGTGCCCCACCACGGCTTCGCGGACGCGCCGCGGATCGACCTGCTCCTGGTGCCGGGAGGGTGGGGGACGCGCCCGTTGCTCGACGATCGGGAGACGCTGGAATGGATCCGGGGCGCCGCGGCCACGGCGCGCCGGACCACCTCGGTGTGTACCGGCTCGCTGCTGCTGGCGAAGATCGGGCTCCTCGCGGGCCGCCGGGCCACCACCCACTGGGCCGCCCTCGATCTGCTGGAGTCCCTCGGCGCGGGGGTGAAGGTGGAGCGGGCCCTCAGGGTGGTGGACGACGGGATCATCAGCTCGGCCGGCGTCGCCTCCGGCATCGACATGGCCTTCTACGTCGTGGAGACGCTGTTCGGCAAGGCGGTTGCCGACGAGACGGCGCATTACATCGAGTACCGCCGCGTCACAGCAGCTTCTCCATGATCAGCGTGTCCACCCACTTGCCGTCCAGCATTCCCTGCTCCTGGTAGACGCCCACCCGCCGGAAGCCGAGCCGCTCGTAGAGCGCCACGCCCGGCTCGTTGAAGGGGAAGGTCGAGAGCACCATCTTGTGGTAGCCGATCTCCCGCGCCAGCTCGATGAGCCAATCGAGGAGCCGGCGGCCCACGCCCTTGCCGCGCCACTCCCGCTCCACGTAGACGGAGAAGTCGGCCACGTGCTCGTAGGCCTTGCGCGGGTTGAACTGGTTGAGGCTGCCCCAGGCTATTACTACCATGGGACGGGCACCCGGGCTGTCGCCCGCCCGTCCCAGCGGCTCGCTCCGCTCGGGCGGCCCCGCGAGTCTGGCACCCGGGCTGTCGCCCGCCCGTCCCAGCGGCCCGCTCCGCTCGACGCGCTCGGGCACGCGGGCCTCGGCCACGATGACAGGGTGGCGATGGCTCCGGGAGGCCAGCCAGTGCCGCCGCTCGGCCGGCGTCCGCGGCTCGGTCTCGAGGGTGGCGATGCGGTCCTCGATCCCCTGGTTGTAGATGAGGCAGATGGCTTCCGCGTCCGCCTCGGCGGCGGGGCGGAGGGTGACGGCGGACGTCACGTGGCGGGCTCCAGCTCCCGAGCGTCAAGGCGCCCGGCCCGGGCCAGCGCGGAGAACCTGTCGAGCGTCTTCCGGATGCCGTCGCGGAGCCCGGTTCGCGGGCGCGGCCCGAGGTCGCGCTGATAGCCCGTGTCCGCCAGCTCCGCGGGGAAGGGGATGGGCTGCTCGACGTGGGAGAGGAGGCCCCTGGCCTCGGGCCAGGCTTCCTCGATCATGCGCACGACGTCCGCGATCCTCGCCGACTCGCCGTGGAGGTTGTACACGCGGGCACCGTCGAGCGTGGAATCGGCAGCGGCGAGGCAGGCCTGGGCCACGTCGTCGGCATAGATGAGATCCGTGGCGCCGCCCCAGCGGATCTCGAAAGACCGTCCCAGCACGGCTGCCTTCAGGGCGAGCGTGGGGTCGGCGGTGAGGCCGAAGTCGCGGCCGGGCCCGTACACCGACAGCGGGCGGAAGCCCATGGACGCGATCCGGTGCTCCTCCCAGTAGATCCGCGCCGTCTCCTCGTTGGCGACCTTGTAGACGCCGTAATGCGTCGCGGGCTTCGGCGGGGCGTCGTCGCTGACCGGCCCCGGGCCGTAGAGGTGCGGCGGCCCGAACACCGCCGCGGAGGAGAAGTAGGTCACGCGGCCGACGCGATGCGCCTTGGCCGCTTCGAAGACGTTGGCCGTTCCCACCACGTTGACGAGGGCGCCATTCGAGGGATCCTGCCGGCAGAGCGGCACCTGCCAGGCGGCCAGGTGGATGATGCGGGTGATGCCGTGGTCGCCGACGACCCGGACCACGGCGTCGCGGTCGGCGATGTCGCCGCGGACCACGACCAAATCCCTGAGCCGATCCGGCTCCACGATCATGCGCATCCGCCACGGGTCGTCGCTGAGGTCGTAGACCACCGGGCGCTCCCCGGCAGCCAGAAGCCGCTTGACCACCCAGGCTCCGATGCACCCGAAACCGCCCGTCACCAGAGTTGTCATCGCTCCTCCACATGGGCGGGCACCCTGGATTCGCCACGCCCGGCCCCGCCGGATTCTCGCTCCCCGTTTGACCTTCGCGTGGCGAGAACTGCCCCCACCCGTCGCGCGAGGCCCGCCGAAGTTCTACACCGGGGCGGTGCCCCGTTGGCGTCATTTGGGTATAATGCAGGTCGTGTTCGACAGCAAGCGCTTCTTCGAGGAGTCGTGGCCCAAGATCTCCCAGGGCTTCGAATCCGACGCGGACGCCGAGGCGGAGATCGCATGGATCCTCGGGCACGCACAGCCGCCAGCAGGGGGATCCGTGCTCGATGCCCCATGCGGGTTCGGGCGCCACTCCCTGGCCCTGGCTCGCAGGGGCTTCGCCGTCACCGGCGTGGACCTGAGCGAGACGGAGCTGGTGCGCGCCCGGGAGCGGGCGGCGGCGGCGGGCGTGACGCTCCGCCTCGTGCAGCAGGACATGCGCGACATGGACTTCTCGGCCGAGTTCGACCTCGCGCTCAACCTCTTCTCGAGCATCGGCTACTTCTCCGACGACGAGGACCGGCTGCTGCTGGACCGGTTCTGCCTCGCGTTGAAGCCCGGCGGCACCTTCGTGCTGGACACCAGGAACCGCGACCACTTCATCCGCACCTGCGCCGCCGACGAGACCTACGCGCTGCCGGCGGGGAAGGTGACCATCAAGAACCGGATCGATCTCACGACGAGCCGGGTCCACGGCGAGTGGTGGCTCGAGGACGGGCACCGCGGTCTGGGAGAGACCGAATTCCGTCTGTACTCCGCGCACGAGCTCTACCGCATGCTGCGCCCCGAGCGGTGGTCGCGGGTCGAGCTGTTCGGCGATCTCGACGGCCGCCGCTTCGAGCTCGACTCTCCCCGCCTCGTCCTCGTCGCCACCAAGTAAGGAGCCCTGCGTGAAGCCATTCGTCGTCGTCGGCGGAGCCATTCACCCCGATGGGATCACCCAGCTCGAGACCGAGGCCCGCGTGGTCGTGACCGAGGAGATCACCGAGGCGGGCATGATCCGCGCCGCCAAGGAGGCGGACGGCATCCTCTTCCGCATCAAGCCCCCCTGCAGCCGGTCGCTGATGGCCGCGTGCCCCAAGCTCAAGGTCGTCGGACGCTACGGCGTGGGGCTCGACACGGTGGACCTCCCCGCCGCGACGGCCCTGGGGGTCGCCGTCGTGCACGCGCCGGGGTCGAATTCCGACTCGGTGGCCGAGCATGCCCTCATGCTGATCCTGGCCTGCGCCAAGCGGACCATCGTGCTCGACCGCTTGACCCGCAAGTCCGACTGGTCCCCCACCCGCTGGAAGGGGCTCACCGAGATCAAGGGCATGACCCTCGGCATTATCGGAGTGGGGAATATCGGCCGGCGCGTGGCGCGGATGGGCGCCGCTTTCGGGCTCCGGGTGCTCGGCTACGACCCCTACGTGGCGCCGGACGAGCTGAGGGCGCGGGGCGCCGAGCCCGTCGCGGATCTGGCAACGCTACTGAGCCAGGCCGACATCGTGACCTGCCACACGCCCCACACGCCCGAGACCCACCACATGATCAACGCGGCGGCCGTCGGTCAGATGAAGGACGGCGTCATCTTCGTCAACACCTCCCGCGGCAAGACCCAGGACGAGAGCGCGCTCCTGGCCGGCCTCGGCAGCGGCAAGATCCGCGCGGCCGGCATGGACGTGTTCGAGGAGGAGCCGGTGTCCTCGGACAACCCGCTGCTCCATCTCGACAATGTCGTGGTGAGCTCCCACATCGCCGGCGTCACCGAGCAGGCGCACCGCCACATCGGACTCCAGGTGACGGCCGAGATGCTCCGGGTGCTGCGCGGCGAGCGGCCCACCGTGCTCGGCAATCCCGACCTCTGGCCCAAGCTCGCCCACCTCAGCTAAGCGGCGACAGCAGGCGCGGGGGCGGGCACAGGCTCTCTCGCGCCGGGAGGGGACCATGCCCATCGACGCGCGCCACCCGAAGGAGATCCGGGCCGACATCCGCCGGGGCGCCTTGGCCGGCGTCACCGCCGGACTCGCGCCGGGATTCGTCCAGGCCAACCTCGCGATCCTGCCGAAGGAGAACGCCTACGATTTCCTCCTGTTCTGCCAGCGCAATCCGCGCCCGTGCCCGCTCATCGAGGTGACGGACATGGGCTCCCCCGAGCCCGTCGGGGTTGCGCCCGGGGCCGATCTGCGGACCGACATCCCGAGATACCGCATCTACAAGGACGGCGCGCTCGCGGATGAGGTCACCGACATCACGCCCTTCTGGCGCGACGACCTCGTGTCCTTCCTCCTGGGCTGCTCGTTCACCTTCGAGTGGGCGCTGCTGGATGCGGGGATCCCGATGCGCCACATCGAGGAGGGGAAGAACGTGGCCATGTGGAAGACCTCCATCGCCTGCCGGCCGGCCGGGCGCTTCCACGGGCCCACGGTCGTGTCCATGCGCCCGATCCCGCAGGCGATGCTCGCGAAGGCCGTGACCGCCTCGGCGCGCTTTCCCGGCGCCCACGGCGCGCCCATCCACGTGGGCGACCCCGCCGCCATCGGCATCGCCGACGTCACGAAGCCCGACTGGGGCGACTTCGTCGGCATCCGGCCCGGCGAGGTCCCGGTGTTCTGGGCCTGCGGGGTGACCCCGCAGGCCGTGGCGCTGGCCTCGAAGCCCGCCTTCATGATCACCCACAGCCCGGGGCACATGTTCATCACGGACCTTCCGAACCATGCCCTCGCCGTCATCTAGGGGCCCGCGGCGGGTGGCGATCTCTCCCGAGCCGCGCTTCCTGCCCTGCGGCGACGTCGCGGTGTCAGTCGAGCTGGGCGAGGAGATCAGTCGCGAGGTCAACGCCCGCGTCCTGGCGCTGGAGTACCTGATCGGGCAGACGGCGCTGGCGGGCGTCACCGAGACCGTCCCCACCTTCCGCGCGCTGCTCGTCTACTACGACCCGCTCGTCGTCGGCTACGAGGCCCTGTGCGCCACGCTCGGCAGTCTCGTGGCCCAGGCGCGGCCCGAGTTGCTGCCGCCGGCGCGCATCGTGGAGCTGCCCTGCTGCTATGGGGGTGAGCTCGGTTTCGAGCTGGACGCCGCCGCGGCCAAGCTGGGGCTCCCTCCCGACGAGGTGGCGCGACTGCACGCCTCGGCCGACTACTACGTGTTCTTCGTCGGCTTCACCCCGGGGTTGCCGTACATGACGGGCATGCCGGAGCGGCTCACCATCCCTCGGCTAGAGTCCCCCCGCACGAGCACGCCTCCCGGCAGCGTGGGCATCGGCGGAACCCAGTGCTCCGTCTACTCGGTCGAGAGTCCCGGCGGCTTCTGGGTGCTGGGCCGCACCCCGCTCCGGCTCTACGACCCGGCCGCCCCCGATCCGATCCTGCTCCGCGCGGGGGATCACGTGCGCTTCCGCTTCATCGCCCACGCCGAGTTCGACGCCATCGCCGCCCAGGTGGCCGCCGGGACGCACCGACCGCGCATCGAGCAGGGCGAGCAGGGCTCGCGGTGAGCCGGCTCGTCGTCCGCGACGCGGGACCGTTCACGACCGTGCAGGACCTCGGGCGGCCCGGGTACCTGCGCGTGGGCATCCCGCCGTCGGGGCCCATGGACCGCGAGGCGTTCATCCTTGCCAACCGGCTGGTGGGCAACGCGGACGGGGCGGCGGCGCTGGAGTCCACGTTCAGCGGGCCGCGCGTCGAGTTCTTCGACGAGCGGCTCGTGGCGATCACGGGCGCCGACATGCCCGTCACGCTCGACGGCGCCGCCGCCCCGCGCTGGGAGTCGTTCCGCGTGCGGGCGGGCGGCGTGCTCCGCCTCGGGGCCGCCCGCTGGGGCGTGCGCTGCTACCTCGCGGTTTCCGGCGGGATCGACACGCCGCCGGCCCTGGGCTCGCGGGCCACCTACGTCCGCGGCCGGCTCGGCGGTCTCGGGGGGCGCACGCTCCAGAAAGGCGACGCGCTGCCGCTGGGGCGCGCGGGCGCGAGCCGGCCTGCGCGCGTCACGCGGGAGCATGTCCCGGACTACACGATCGAGCCCGACGTCCGTGTGGTGCTCGGCCCGCAAGACGACCGCTTCACCCCGGCGGGGATCGCGGCCTTTCTCGAGGGGCCGTACGAAATGCTGCCACAGTCGGACCGCATGGGCGCCCGCTTCCGCGGCCCGCGCATCGAGCACGCGCGCGGGCACGACATCGTCTCCGACGGCGTGGCGCTGGGCGGCATCCAGGTCATCGGCGAAGGGCAGCCCATCGTGCTCCTGGTGGATCGTCAGTCCACGGGGGGCTACACCAAGATCGCCACGGTCTGCTCCTTCGACATCGGGCGGGTGGGGCAGGTGAAGCCCGGGCAGCGTCTGCGCTTCCGGCGCGTCACCGTGGGTGAGGCCCACGCCATCCTGCGCTCGCGTCGCCGGGAGCTCGACACCGCGATAGAGTAGCCCGTCACCCTGACCCTCTTCCCTGAGGGGGAAGGGGGCGAGAGAAGAGAGAGAAGGAGGTCCCCATGATCGAGAACGAGATCGACGACTACAAGGCCAAGACCCCGCGCTCCCGCGCCCTCTTCGAGGAGGCGCTGCGCGTGATGCCCGGCGGCAACAGCCGCACCACGACCTTCTTCGACCCGTACCCCTTCTACATCGCGCGTGGGGCGGGCGCGCGGATCTGGGACGCCGACGGCGTCGAGCGGCTTGACTTCAACGGGAATTACACGAGCCTGATCCTCGGCCACGCCCATCCCGCCGTGGTCACGGCGATCCAGGAGACGGCCGCCCACGGCATGTCCTTCCCGGGGCCGAGCGAGCTCGAGATCAGGCTGGCCGAGATCCTGACGCAACGCATCCCCGCCATGGAGGCGATCCGCTTCGCCAACTCGGGTACGGAGGCCACCATGCACGCGATCCGCGTGGCGCGGGCCTTCACGGGCCGGTCGAAGATCGCCAAGTTCGAGGGCGCCTATCACGGCACCCACGACTGGGTCCTCGTGAGCGTCTCGCCGGACCCGGCCCAGGCCGGCTCACGCAAGCGCCCGAAGTCCGTGGCGTGGTCGGCCGGCGTGCCGCCCGCGGTGCTCAAGCACGTGCTCGTGCTTCCCTGGAACGATCTCGCCTCCTGCACCGCCATTCTCGAGAAGCACGCTGTGGATCTGGCCGCCCTCATCATCGACCCCATGCTCGCCAATGCGGGGATGGTCCCGGCGCGCGAGGGTTTCCTCGAGGGGCTCAGGGAGGTGACGGCGCGCCTCGGGATCCTCCTCATCTTCGACGAGGTGATCTCCTTCCGGGTGGCCTCGGGCGGCGCCCAGGAACGTTTCGGAATCCGCCCCGACCTCACCACCCTCGGCAAGATCATCGGCGGTGGGCTCGCGGTGGGCGCCTTCGGCGGGCGCGCGGACGTGATGAACTTCTACGACCCGCGCGGGGGGCGCGGGCGGATCAACCACGGCGGCACCTTCAACGCCAACCCGCTCACCATGGCAGGAGGCGTGGCCACCCTGGAGCAGCTCACCGCGCAGGCGTATGCGCGGCTCGACGCCCTCGGCAATCGGCTGCGGGACGGCGTGACGCGCATGCTCAAGCGGAAGAAGCACCCGGGGCAGGTGACCGGCACGGGCTCCCTCTTCTGGCTCCACTGGACCAAACGGCAGCTCAGTGACTTTCGCTCCGCGCGACCGGACGACTCGACGGTGCCGCAACAGGTCTTCATGGGGCTCGTCAACGAGGGCGTGCTGATGTCGCAGCGCGGGCTCGGCGCCTGCTCGCTCGTCATGACCGATGCCGAGGTGGATCGCTTCGTCGAGGCGCTGGGCCGCGTCCTCGACCGGGTAGGCTAGGCCATGGCGCCGCCGTCCACCGTGTAGAGGCCGCCGTTGATGAAGGAGGCGCCCGGGCCGCAGAGGAACACGACCAGCTCGGCCACCTCCGTGGGCGTCCCGTAGCGCCGCATGGGGATCGTCGTCTCGAACCGCCGCCGGGCCGCGTCCTCGTCCCTGGCGTTGAAGCCCACGTGGAGCGCTTGGGCCATGGCCGTCTCGATGGGGGCGGGGCAGATGGCGTTCACGCGGATCCCGTGGCGCGCCAGCTCGAGGGCCGCGGTGCGGGTGATTCCCACCACCGCGTGCTTGCTCGCCGTGTAGGCGACGAGGTTGGGCGACCCCCGGAGGCCCGCGATGGAGGCGGTGTTGACGATGGCGCCGCCCCCGCGCTGCCGGATCGCCGGCACCACGTAGCGGAGCCCGAGCCACACGCCCTTGAGGTTGACCGCGATGACCCGGTCGAAGACCTCTTCCGGGTACTCCGTCAGCGGCGCGACGTCGCCCAGAATGCCCGCGTTGTTGAAGAAGCAGTCGATGCCGCCAAAGCGCTCGACCGTAGCCGCCACGTAGCGCTGGACCTCCGCGGCCCGGGTCACGTCGGCCTCCACGGTGAGAGCCTCGCCGCCGGCCCGCTTCACGGCGGCCGCGCTCTCCTGGAGCCCCGCCGGCGCCACGTCCACCAGCACGACGCGCGCCCCTTCCGAAACGAATCGCAGGGCGGCTGCGCGCCCGATTCCGCCCCCGCCGCCCGTGATGACGACCACCTTGTGCTCGTAGTCCCCGGCCATGTCGATCCCCCCCGTGATGTGGTGTCGGCGCCTCGTGGGTGTCGTGCCTTCCGCCCGCCGAGTATAATGCGCCCCGCGGTTTCACGTTGGCGAGGTACTCTTGGAATCGAAGGGCAGCGAGGGCACCGACTCAGGACCCGCGAGAGAAGGAGCCACCGACATGGCGAAGATCATCGATCTCAACTGCGATATGGGGGAGTCCTACGGGCGCTGGACGCTCGGGGCCGACGAGGCCGTCATGCCGTTCATCACCTCGGCGAACGTGGCCTGCGGCTTCCACGGCGGGGATCCGCACGTGATCCGCAAGACCGTGGAGCTGGCGCTCAAGCACGGCGTCGCCGTGGGCTCCCACCCGGGGCTGCCGGACCTCATGGGCTTCGGCCGGCGGCAGATGGACGTGACGCCCCAGGAGGTGCGCGACTACATGTGCTACCAGACCGGTGCCCTGCGCGAGTATCTCCGCGTGGCCGGGGCCGATGTCCAGCACGTGAAGCCGCACGGCGTCCTCTACAACATGATGGAGGCCGACGAGGCGCTGGCGGCGGCAGCGGGGCAGGCCGCGATGGACTCGGGGCTGATCCTGATGACGCTCGCCTCGGGCAAGTACGACGCGACCTGCCGGAAGATGGGCGCCCGCGTCGCCTCCGAGGGGTTCGCCGACCGCGCCTACAACGTGGACGGGACGCTGGTGTCGCGGAAGACTCCGGGCTCGGTCATCACCGATCCCGCCAGGGCCGCGGCCCAGGCGGTGAAGATGGCCATGGAGGGCAAGGTGCGAACGCTCGATGGCGTCGAGATCGACATCTCCATCCAGACCATCTGCTGCCACGGCGATACCCCGGGCGCCGACAGAAACGTGCGGGCGGTTCGCGAGGCGCTGGAGAAGACCGGCTGCCAGGTGAAGCCACTGCGCGACTGGCTTCCCACGGCATAGCGGGAGCTGGTGCAACAGAAGCTTCGCCCCTGGCGCGTTCGTGTAGATAATGGGACGAGACGGTCATGCGCCGGCTCGATCCACACGGAAGGGGGAGTCCACATGAAGCGTTCATGGCAGCGAGTCACCTCCTGGGGGACCATCATCGGCTTCGCGGCAATGCTCTCGGGCTGCGCCTCGGCCGAGCGGCCCAATGTCTACGCCTACCCGCAGAAGGGTCAGACCGCCGAGCAGCAGTCGCGGGACCAGGCGGAGTGCCAGGCCTGGGCCAAGCAGCAGTCGGGCTTCGACCCGGCGATGGACACCGCCAAGGGGGCGGGGGTCGGCGCGCTGATCGGCGCGCTCGGCGGGGCGGCGGCGGGCGCGGCCATCGGCGCGGCCACGGGGCGGCCGGGGACCGGCGCGGCCATCGGGGCGGCGGCCGGCGGCATCGGCGGGGCGGGCATCGGCGGCACCTACAACTACTCCAAGTCCAAGGACGGGTACGACCAGGCGTTCGGGGCCTGCATGAGCGGCCGCGGCTACTCCACTCGCTGAGATCCTGCTGGCCTGACTCCGCGGCGAGCGGCGCCGCGGGGGGCGGCGACCCGCGCGCGCGCGCGCCTGCGGCTCGCCGCCCGCCTGTCGAGCCGCACTCCCGCTTTACCTGCCGCGCCCGCTCGATTAAGATGATCCGGGTTTCCTCATGACCACCTCCACCCCCTCGGCGAAGCTCAAGCGCACACCGCTCTTCGACGTCCACGTCAGGGCGGGGGCGAAGATGGTGCCCTTCGGCGGGTGGGAGATGCCCGTGCAGTATGCCGGCATCATCGAGGAGCACCGCGCCGTGCGCGGGGCCGTGGGGCTCTTCGACATCAGCCACATGGGCGAGCTCGAGGTGCGCGGGCCCGAGGCCCTCGCGGTCGTGCAGCGGCTCACCACCAACGACGCCTCGGTGCTGGCCGAGGGCCAGGTCCAGTACACGCTGCTCTGCGACCCGGAGGGCGGCGTCGTGGACGACCTCACGCTCTACCGGCTCGGGCCCGAGCAGTTCATGCTGACCGTCAACGCCGCCAACACCGACAAGGACTGGGCGTGGGTGACGGCGCAAGGCGCGGGCGCCGAGTGGCGGAACGTGGGCGTGGAGACCGGGCTCCTGGCGGTGCAGGGGCCGAGGGCCGAAGCTCTCGTCGGACGGCTCGCGGATCGCAACGTGACGGGCATCGCCTACTACCACTGCGCGCGGGGGCGGGTGGCCGGAGTGTCGGCCCTCATCTCGCGCACGGGCTACACGGGCGAGGACGGCTTCGAGCTCTACGTGGCGGCCGGCGATGCGGAGCGGTTGTGGCGCGCCCTCATGGACGCCGGCCAGCCCGATGGCATCCAGCCCATCGGCCTCGGCGCGCGCGACACGCTCCGACTCGAGATGCGCTACGCGCTGTACGGCAACGACATCGACCAGACGACGAACCCCCTCGAGGCCGGCCTCGGCTGGGTCGTCAAGCCGGCCAAGGGGGAGTTCATCGGGCGGGCGGCCATCGAGGCCCTGCGCGCGCGCGGCGTCGCGCGCAAGCTCGTGGGCTTCGAGATGGTGGAGCGGGCCGTGCCGCGTCACGGCTACCGCCTCCTCAAGGCGGGCGCCGAGGTCGGCACGGTCACCTCCGGCTCGTTCGCGCCGAGCCTCGAGCGCGGCATCGGCATGGGCTACGTCCGGGCCGATCTGGCCGCGGCCGGCACCGAGGTCGACGTGGAGATCCGCGGGGCATCCAATCGGGCGCGCATCGTGCGCACGCCGTTCCACCCGTCCCACACCAAGAAGGCCTAGATACCAGAAGCCCGAGGGAGGCGAGATGGCACACGTTCCGGTAGACCTCAAGTACACCACGGAGCACGAGTGGGCGAAGATCGAGGGCGGCCAGGCCCGCATCGGTATCACCGCCTTCGCGCAGGAGCAGCTGGGGGATGTGGTCTTCGTGGAGCTGCCGAAGGTCGGCGCCAGGGTCACGGCCGCGAAGACCTTCGGGGTGGTGGAGTCGGTGAAGGCGGTGTCCGACCTCTTCGCGCCGCTCTCCGGGGAGATCGTGGAGGTCAACGGTGAGCTGCCCAAGAAGCCCGAGACCGTGAACACCGACCCGTACGGCCAGGGGTGGATGATTGTCGTGAAGCTGTCGAATCCCGCCGAGGCCGACGGGCTCATGAGCGCCGAGGCCTATCAGCAGCTCATCGCGGCGGCCTCGCACTGAGCGGAACAGGAGCGAGGACCGGACATGCGCTACATCTCCAATACGGCCGCCCAGCAGCGGGAGATGCTCGCCCGGATCGGCGCGGGAAGCATCGAGGACCTGCTGGCTGGCGTCCCGGCCAAGGCGCGGCTCGCGCGCCCGCTCGCCCTGCCGGCCGCCATGGCCGAGACCGATCTGGTGCGCCACCTGCGCGCCATGGCCGCGCGGAATGCGGGCGCCGATGACTACGCCTGCTTCCTGGGCGCCGGCTCCTACGATCACGCGATCCCGAGCCCCATCAATCACCTGATCTCGCGCGGGGAGTTCTTCACGGCCTACACGCCGTACCAGCCGGAGGCGAGCCAGGGGACGCTCCGCACCATCTTCGAGTACCAGACGATGATGGCCGAGCTCACGGGGATGGACGTGGCCAATGCCTCCATCTACGATGGGGCCTCCTCGCTGGCCGAGGCGGTGCTCATGGCGCATGCGGTGACGGGACGCGACGCCATCCTCCTCTCGCGCGGGGTCAACCCGCTCTACCGGCAGGTGGTGGAGACCTACTGCGAGGGGGTGGATGTCCGGCTCCGCTCGGCGCCCCTCGGCGATGGCGTCACGGACCTGGAGGCCCTGCGCAAGGCGGTCTCGGAGAAGACGGCCGCGGTGGTCGTCCAGTACCCGAACTTCTTCGGCTGCCTGGAGGATGTGCGGGCCGCCGCGGAGATCGCCCATGCCGCCGGCGCGCTTCTCGTGGTGGTGGCGGACCCCGTGAACCTGGGGCTCCTCACCCCACCGGGCGCCCTCGGCGCCGACATCGTGGTGGGCGAGGGGCAGGGGCTCGGCGTCTCGATGAGCTTCGGCGGGCCCAGCCTCGGGGTCTTCGCGGCGAAGCAGGATCTGGTCCGCCGCATGCCGGGGCGCCTCGTGGGCGCCACCGTGGACCGAGACGGGCAGCGGGGCTTCGTGCTCACGCTCCAGACGCGCGAGCAGCACATCCGCCGCGAGAAGGCCACGTCCAACATCTGCACCAACGTCGCCCTCTGCGCGCTGATGGCCACCATCTACGTGTCCATCCTGGGCAAGCAGGGCCTGCGCAAGGTGGGCGAGCTGTCCGCGGCCAAGGCGCACTACGCGGCCGGAGCCCTCGCCCAGGTCCCGGGCGTCCGCCTCCGCTTCGGCGCGCCCTTCTTCAAGGAGTTCACGCTGGAGCTGCCGAAGTCCCCGGAGCGCGTGGTGAAGCGCCTCCAGAAGGGAGGGAAGGAGCCCGATGACCGCCCGACCGAGCTACGACACGCTGATCTTCGAGCTGTCCTCTCCGGGCCGCTTCGCGTACTCGTTGCCGGCGTCCGACGTGCCCGTGAGCGATGGCGCGAGGCTCCTGCCGGCCGAGTTCGTCAGGCCCGAGGCCCCCGAGCTTCCAGAAGTCTCGGAGGTGGACGTGGTGCGCCACTACTCGCGGCTCAGCCAGCTGAACTACGGGGTGGACACCCACTTCTACCCGCTGGGCTCCTGCACGATGAAGTACAACCCGAAGGTCAACGAGGACATGGCGCGGCTGCCGGGGTTCGCGCGGCTGCATCCGCTCACTCCCGAGGCGGGGAGCCAGGGAGCGCTGGCCCTCATGCACGAGCTGGCCCGCGACCTGGGCGAGATCGGGGGCATGGACCACGTCTCGCTCCAGCCGGCCGCGGGCGCCCAGGGCGAGCTGGCCGGCGTGCTCATGATCCGCGCCTATCACCTCTCGCGCGGCGAGCGGCGCCACACGGTGCTGATCCCCGACTCCGCGCATGGGACGAATCCCGCCTCGGTGGCGCTGGCGGGCTTCTCCGTGGTCCAGCTCAGGTCGGACGACCACGGCGAGGTGGATCTCGCCGACCTCGAGCGGCATCTGGACGAGGACGTGGCCGCCTTCATGATCACCCAGCCCAACACGCTGGGGCTTTTCGAGTCGAAGATCCATCAGATCACCGAGACGTGTCACGCCCGGGGCGTGCAGGTCTACATGGACGGCGCCAACTTCAACGCCATCCTCGGGCTCACGCGCCCGGGCGACCTCGGCTTCGACGTGTGCCACTTCAACCTGCACAAGACCTTCACCACGCCCCACGGGGGCGGCGGGCCCGGCTCCGGGCCCGTGGGCGTGAAGGCGCATCTCGCGCCCTTCCTGCCCGTGCCGGTGGTGGTCCAGGCCGAGGACGGCGGGTTCGGTCTCGACTGGAATCGGCCGCAGTCCATCGGCAAGCTGCAGGCCTTCTGGGGCAACTTCGGCATGCTGGTGCGGGCGTACACCTATATCCGCACCATGGGGCCCGACGGGCTGCGCGCCGTGGCCGAGAATGCGGTGCTCAACGCCAACTACGTCCTGAAGCGTCTCGAGGGGGACTACGACCGCTCGGCGCCGGGCCCGTGCATGCACGAGTGCGTGCTCTCCGCGCGCCGCCAGAAGCGTCTCGGGGTCAGCGCCATGGACATCGCCAAGCGGCTCCTGGATCTGGGCTTCTACGCGCCGACGACGTACTTCCCGCTCATCATCGAGGAGGCGCTGATGATCGAGCCGACGGAGACCGAGTCCAAGGAGACCCTGGACGCGTTCTGCGACGCCATGATCCAGATCGCCCGCGAGGCCGAGACGAACCCTGCCCTCGCCCAGGAGGCGCCGGTGACGACGCCGGTGCGGCGGCTCGACCAGACGCTGGCCGCACGCCAGCCGGTCCTCCGCTGGACCCCGCAGGTGAAGTGAGCGCCTGGCGCCTCGTCATCACGGAGCCGCTCGACGGGGCGGCGAACATGGCCCTCGACGAGGCGCTCCTGCTCAGCCGGCTCCGCGGGGCCGGGCCGCCCACGGTCCGCTTCTTCGGCTGGGCGCCCCCCACGATCTCCCTCGGCTACGCCCAGCCGCTCGATGATGGCCGCATCGATCTGGAGGCCGCCGCGCGCATGGGGCTCGGGCTCGTCAGGCGCCCCACGGGGGGCAGCGCCATCCTGCACGAGGGCGCCGAGCGCGAGATCACCTACAGCGTGGTGGCGGCGGCCGGAGATTTTCCCGGCGCCGAGACCTTGCTCGAGACGTATCGGTGGATCGGCGCCGCGCTGGCCGCGGGACTGCGCGCCATTGGCGCTGCCGTGGACATGGTCTCCGTCCAGCCCTCGGACCCGGCCGCCATGCCCGTGTTCTGCTTCGCGCGCACCGGTTCCTACGAGCTCGAAGTCGGCGGCCGCAAGATCGCCGGCAGCGCCCAGCGGCGCCAGGGCGCGGGCTTTCTTCAGCATGGCTCGGTGATGCTGGCGGCCGACCCGGAGCGGCTCGCGCGCGTGTTCCCAGGCGAGCGAGATCCGCTCGCCGGCATGACGACGCTCGAGGCGGTGCTCGGGCGCCGGCCGTCCTTCGACGACACCGCCGAGCGGCTCGCCGAAGGGTTCCGCCAGGTCCACGGCATCGAGCTCTCCCCCGGCGGGCTCTCGCCCGACGAGACCGCGCTGGCCGACGCCCTCGCGCGCGAGAAGTACTCGACGCAGGCGT
The DNA here is from genome assembly GCA_016184305.1 of Candidatus Rokuibacteriota bacterium. Taxonomy (GTDB): domain Bacteria; phylum Methylomirabilota; class Methylomirabilia; order Rokubacteriales; family CSP1-6; genus UBA12499. The sequence goes on from JACPCX010000122.1 coordinate 36,607, forward strand.
GGACCCGCGCGGGCCGCGCAGGAGGCAGCCCCTGGACAGCCGTCGGAGCCACCCCTCACCCCACCTTCTCCTCTCAGGCGAGAGGGCAAGGGGGAGGGGAGCTGGCCGACGCGTGACGGATCCGGTCCGCGAGTTCCCTGACGCCCCGCGCGTCGGCGTGGGCGCCGTCGTGCTGGATGGCGACCGCGTGCTCCTCGTCAAGCGCGGCCGGCCCCCCGCGGAGGGCAAGTGGAGCCTCCCCGGTGGGCTCGTTCACCTCGGCGAGCGGCTCGAGGATGCCGTCGTCCGCGAGGTGGAGGAGGAGTGCGGGCTCCGCGTGGCCCTCCTCGGCGTCTGCGGGGTCGTCGACCGGGTGGTGTACGGCGAGACGCACACGGCGGGACCGAGCCCGGCGATCCGCTATCACTGGGTCATCATCGACTATGCGGCTGCCGTCGTGAGCGGGCGCCTGCAGGCCGCCAGCGATGCGGCAGAGGCCCGCTGGGTGCCGGTGGCCGAGCTGGATCGCCACGACACGACGGAAGGGATCGCCGACATGGTGCACCGCGCGGTGAGGCTCAGAGACGCCAACATGCAGCCAGAGGGAGGACGGGGCCGATGAAGCTGTCTCTCGAGACGCGGGACCTCGCACGGGCACGGGCCGACATGCTGGTGGTGGGCCGCCACGCCGGGGAGGCGCGGCTCGGGCCCGCGCTCCAGGCGCTGGACGCGGTCCTCGGCGGGACCTTGTCTCGGGTGCTGGCCGCAGAGAAATTCGAGGGGAAGCCGGGACAGTCCTCCCACTTCTACACGGATGGCCGCCTCGCCGCCCCGCGCGTCCTCGTGGTGGGCCTCGGCCAGAAGAATGAGGCGAGCGCCGAGGCTGTCCGCCGCGCGGCCGCCCACGGCGCGCGCCGCGCGCGCGACCTGGGCGCCGTTTCCGCCGCCATGTTCCTGCCCGGCGAGGGCGTGCCGCCGCGCCAGCGCGCGCAGGCCGCGGCCGAAGGCGCGATCCTCGGGAGTTACCGCTTCGACAAGTACCTCACGGAGAAGAACGGCAAGGCGCTCGGCGCCGTCGCCGTGGTGGAGCCCGATCGCCGGCAGCAGGCGCTCGCCCGGGAAGGGGTGCGGCTCGGCGAGATCTGGGCGCAGGCGACTTGCGCCGCCCGTGATCTGGTCAACGAGCCCGCCAACCTGGTGACGCCGACCTACCTCGCGGGCCGTGCCGAGGAGATCGCCAGGGCCGGGCGCCTGAAGGTACGCGTTCTGGAGCGCGACGCCTGCGCGACCCTCGGTATGGGCGCCTTCGTGGGTGTCGCGCGAGGGAGCCAGGAGCCGCCCAAGTTCATCCACCTCACCTACGCTCCGCGCGGTCGCGCGCGCAAGCGCGTCGCCCTCATCGGCAAGGGGATCACCTTCGACTCGGGGGGGCTCGACCTCAAGACGGCCGATGGCATGCTCCGCATGAAGGACGACATGTCGGGAGCCGCCGCCGTGCTGGCCGTCTTCCAGGCGCTTCCCAGGCTGAGGCTTCCCCTGGAGGTCCACGGCCTCATCGCGGCCACCGAGAACATGCCCTCGGGCACGGCCCAGCGCCCCGGGGACATCGTGCGCGCCATGAACGGCCTCACCATCGAGATCGGCAACACCGACGCCGAGGGGCGCCTGACGCTCGCCGACGCCCTCGCCTACGCTGCGACGGAGATCGAGCCCGACGAGATGATCGACATGGCGACCCTCACCGGCGCCGTCGTCATGGCCCTGGGCCTGGGCCTCTCCGGCGTCCTGGGGAGCCAGGACGCGACCACCGAGCGCGTCCTCGCCGCCGCGGATGCCGCAGGGGAGCGCATGTGGCGCCTGCCGCTCCACGAGGAGTACAAGGACGGCCTCAAGAGCGACGTGGCCGACCTCAACAACATCTCGAGCCAGCGGGGCGGCGGAGCCATCGTGGCCGCCCTGTTCATGCGCGAGTTCACGGGAGGCATCCCGTGGGTGCACCTCGACATCGCGGGCACCGCCTTCACGGAAAAGGAATTGCCGCTGGGGCCGAAGGGCGGGACCGGCGTCGCCGTGCGGACGCTGCTCACCTACCTGATGCGCCTCGCGGGAAAGCGCTGAGGGCGGCCATGCCGGGAGGGGTGGACCTCCACTCGCACACGACGGCGTCGGACGGAACCCTGACGCCGCGCGAGCTGGTGCGGGAGGCGGCCCGCCGCGGGTTGCGGGTGCTCGCCGTGACGGATCACGACTCCACCGAGGGGCTCGCCGAAGCGCTGGACGAGGCGGCCCGGTGCCCGCCGCTCGAGATCGTTCCCGGCATCGAGATCAACTGCGACGTGGACGGCGGTGAGATTCACATCCTCGGGTACTCGATGGACTACGACATCCCGTGGTTCCAGGCTTTCTGCCGTGAGCAGCGCGAGGAGCGGCGGGCGAGGGTCCACCGCATGGCGGAGCGCCTGGCCGCGCTGGGGATGCCCATCGACCCGGCGGAGGTCTTCGCGCTGGTCCGCGAGGGCTCGGCCGGGCGGCCCCATGTGGCGCAGGTGATGGTGCGGCGGGGCTACGTGAAGAGCGTGCGCGAGGCCTTCGACCGCTACCTGGGCGCCGGCAAGCCGGGTCATGTCCCGCGCAAGAAGCTCTCCCCCGAGGACGCCGTGCGGCTCCTGCGCCGGGCCGGCGGGGTTCCCGTGCTGGCCCATCCCGGGCTCGCGGCCAGAGACGAGATCATTCCCGCCCTGGTAGAGGCCGGGCTCATGGGCATCGAGTGCTACTACAACGAGCACTCGGCGGCGCAGACCGGCGCATACGTTCAGATGTGCCGTGACCGCGGCCTCGTCGCCACCGGAGGCTCGGACTTCCACGGCGCCACCGTGCGCGCGGCGCGGCTCGGGACCCCCCGCGTCCGGCTGGCGGCCTGGGAGGCGCTCAAGGCGAAAGCGGTCGAGGCCCGAGCCTCCCGGCCGTCGTCGCTGTCCTCCACCGGGCGGCCGTTTCCCGGCAACGCCGATTAGGCAGGCGCCTGGCTCCGTCGGATAATGAGGAAGCGAACAGTCCCGGGGCACGGGGCTGCAGCGGGAGGAGGGTGCCGATGAGCGTGCGTGCAACAGCAGTCGCGATGGCGTTCGTGCTGGTCTCCGCGGTCCCCGCGCTGGCAGCCGACGACTCGAAGGTGAAGGCAGCGACCCAGCAGGTCGAGAGCGGCGCGAAGAAGATCGGCAAGGGCGAGATCGGCGCGGGTGTCGCGGAGACGGCCAAGGGGATCGGCGCGACCGTGGTGGAGGGCGCCATGTTCAGCGGCGAGAAGATCAAGGAGGCAGCCTCGGCCGCGGAGCCTCCAGCCAAGAGCGCCTGGGAGAAGACCAGGGAAGGCGCGGTCTCCTTCGGCCAGAGCGTGAAGAACTTCTTCACGCGGCTCTTCAGCAACTGACGCCCGGATCCACCTACCGCGCGTAGCCCGGGAACATCCTCCGGAAGAGGTCGGGTGGCGTGCGGTCGCGGAAGTATTCCATCTGGCGGGGCGAGTAGTCGGCGCCGCCGCGGAAGACGATGGACGCCGTGGCGAGGAGGTCGCCTGTCTCGGTGAGGAGCGCCGAGGCGGTGCGCCAGAAGGTCCGCTTGCGGTCGACGGGCTCGACCTGGTCGAAGCGCCCCACGCCGATCAGCGGTGTGCCCGCCGGCAGCGCCCCGTCGAGCAGGGTGACGCTGATCCGGTTCGTCAGCCCGCCTTCCTTCATCACCAGGGCCCCGAGCCACCATGCGATCTCGTCGAGGAGGACGGGCGCGATGGCCGGATGGAGCGTGCCGGCCCCCGTGCTCCAGGGCTCGCGCGGCACAAGCCGCGCCCAGACGCCTTCGTCGTCGAAGTGAAGCCCCACCTGGAGGCCCAGCGGGTTGCGCGCGCCGCAGGCGAGGCAGTCCTCCGACAGGGGCAGGGGCCATCCCGCCCCACCGCCGCGCCAGGCCGGCGCGGTCGCGTGGTCACCCCCGCGCAGCGGTGTGACCGAGGCGGAGGTGAGCGTCTGCCCGTTCTGAAGCACGGTGACGGTCACCGCGCCGTCGTGAGCGCGCCCGTCGAGTTCGAGCTCCGTCTCGACGGGCACGGACGAGGTGAGGCGGCCCTCGAGGACGCGGGGGCCTCCGGCGAGACCCGCGCGAGCGGCCGCGTCGTCGAGCGTGGCCAGCAGGCCGCCTCCGTGGACGATCCCCGGCCAGCTCTGCAGCCGCTGCGGCGCGCGGAGGCGCCCGCGTCCGGGCCGCGCGAGGGTGACCGCGGAGGCGAAGACGCCGGCGATCGTGATCACGCGAGAGCCCGCATGCTATACTTCTCTCGTCTCATGTCGCACGCCATTCTACTGCGGCGCTCGGGCCCGCGGCCAGCCCGGTGAGCTCCGCGCTCCAGATCCTGATGCGCGGCCCGTACGCGCGGGCCATGCTCACCAACTTCCTCTTCTTCCTCGCCCTCAACGGCTTCCTGCTGCTGCCGCTGTACGTGAAGCGGCTGGGCGGCAGCGAGGCGGACGTCGGTCTCGTCCAGAGCATGTTCAGCGTGGCCGGCATCCTGTGCCAGCCGCTGATCGGCCTGTGGGTGGACCGCCTGGGCCGCCGCCTCTTCATGCTGCTCGGCGTGGGCCTGCTCGCGCTGTCGTCGGCGGCCTTCATCGTCGGCGTCTCTATCCCGGTCGCGGCGGCCTTGCGCGCGCTGCACGGGATCGCCTTCTCGCTCTTCTTCGTCGCCAACTACGTCCACATCGTGGATCTCGTCCCCGTGGAGCGGCGCGGCTGGGCGCTGGGCATCTTCGGGCTCTCGGGGCTCGTCTCCACGGCCGTGGCGCCGCTCATCGGGGAGGTCGTCATCCGCCGCCTGGGCTTCGGATGGTCCTTCGCGGTCTCGTCGCTCGTGGCCGCGGTGGCGCTGGTCCTCGTGCTGCGCAGCCGAGACGTGCGTCCGCCCGTCATGGGGGCAGGACCGGGTGTCGAGGCGTTCCGCGTGGGCCTGCAGGAGCTGCTGCGGATCCACATGGCCCTTGGCTTCTTCTTCGGACTGGGAACCGGGACCCTGTTCACCTTCCTCCCGACCTTCGCGGAGCACATGGGCGTGACTGGGCTGGGATTGTTCTACACGGGGTACTCGGCATCGGCCATGGCGGTACGCGTCTTCGGCGGGAATCTGATCGACACGCACGGTCGTCGCGCGGTCATCGTGCCCTCGATGTTCGTCCAGACGGCCGCCGTGGCTGTCCTGGCCCTCCTGGCCTTGCTCCTCGGCCCCACCGTGGACGTCCCGGTCCTGCCGTTCCTCCTCTTCGCCGGCGTGATGGCGGGAAGCGCGCATGGCTTTCTCTATCCCGCCCTCTCTGCGCTGGTCGTGGACGTCACGCCCGAGGCCCGGCGGAGCAGCGCGGTCGGCATCTTCAGCTCCGTCTGCCTTGTCGGCAACGCCCTCGGCGCCATGACGTTCGGGTACGTGGCCCACGGCCTCGGCTACGGCGTGATGTGGACGGGCCTCGGCCTTCTCCTGGCGCTGGGGATCCTCGCGAGCCTTAGGTTGAGGCCCCTGGTGCCCGCCGGTGCGGGCACGCAGCGTCCTCAGCCGGCGCATGTCGACCGCCGCGGGCATGGCTGAGTTGACTTGATCCGTCCCCGGGCTGATACTGCTGGCGCGCTACGGAGTCGGGCGCGGCAGGGGGGTCAGCCATGGGGGAACGCAGGCGGATCGCAACGCTCGGCCTTCTGCTCGTATGCGGCACGGCGCTCCTGGCGGCCGGCGGCAAGAGCGAGGTGCCGTCCCCCAGGGCGCTCGGTCCCCAGGAAGTGGAGGTCGTCGGGCTGTTGCTGAGCCCGAACACCCTTCAACCCACGGTGGTGCTCCAGGGCAAGCGTGACAAGCGCACCTTCGCCATGGCCATCGGCGCTGCAGAGGCCACCGGAATCGCATTCCCCCTGCAGAACCTCACGCCCCCACGCCCGCTCACCCACGACCTCTTCCTCACGCTCTTCGGGCGCCTGAACGTGTCCGTGAAGAAGGCGGTGATCACCGACCTCAAGGACGACATCTACTACGCGACCGTGTATCTGGTGGCGGCCGGCGGCGACATGCAGCTCGACTCCCGGCCGTCCGATGCCATCGCGCTCGCCATCCGCGCCAAGGCCCCCGTCTTCGTCGAGGACCGCGTGTTCGAGAAGTCCGAGCGCCTCCAGCCGCCGCCCGCCGGCGCCCCGCCGAGGATCTGACCGTGGCGGCCGAGGAGGTGAAGGACGCCGTCCCCGAGCCGCCGAAGAACGGCGGCCAGCAGTGGGCGATCCAGCGCCGCATCGAGGATGTCTTCGCGAAGCTCGGGGAGAAGTTCGGTGACCTGAGCGGGCGGGTCGTGGTCACCATCAAGCCGGAGACCTCCTTCGAGCACATCGGCGGCCTCGCCCAGGCCAAGGCGGCCGTGCGCGGCTTCGCCACGGCGCTCACCGACCCGGAGCTCTACCGCAAGTGGGGCATCACCCCGCCCAAGGGCCTGCTCCTCTACGGTCCGCCCGGCACCGGCAAGTCCATGCTCGCGCGCGCGCTGGCGACGAGCGCCGGGGCGATCTTCTACCACCTCAAGCTGATGAACCTCACGTCCAAGTTCGGCCCGAACACGGGCGAGCTCTTGCAGGAGATCGTGGGGATCGCCAAGGCCGAAGGGAAGGCCGTGGTCTTCCTGGATGAGGCCACCGCGCTGTCACTGGAGCACCTGCTCCCGCCTGCCCAGGCGCGGGAGGCCAGCGCCCGCCTGGTGGCGGCGCTCTGCGAGAAGATGGATAGCCTCGATGACTTCTCGCCCGTGATCGTCGTCGCCTCGACGAACCGGACGGACTCGGTGGATCCCTCGCTCGTCGCCCCGGGACGTCTTGACCGCCTCGTGGAGGTGACCCTGCCCGATGGTCCCGCACAGCAGGAGATCCTGCAGCTGGCGAAGACGCAGGCGGAGACCGCCGCGGGCCGCCCGCTCTTCGAGAGCCTCGACCTCCGCTCGCTCCTGCCCCCCATGGGCGGGATGAGCGGAGCAGAGATCTCGGAGGTGCTCCGGCGGGCGCTCGAGCAGAAGGTGTACGCCGCGGGCGAGGGGCGGGACGCGGGGCTCGTCACCACCCAGGACCTGCTCCACCAGATCGACGCCTACCGTCGCATCCGCGAGGTCGTCGAGAAGCTCCGCTACGGCCAGTATTTGTAGCCGGTACGCGCCCGCCCGAGATGGCCACCACGACCCACATTCGTGTGCGCTACAAGGACACCGACACCATGTCGGTCGTCTACTACGGCAACTACCTCACCTACTTCGAGGTCGGGCGCGTCGAGTATCTCAGGCAGGCGGGGCTGCCGATGGCGCAGGTCAACCTGCGGATCCACATGCCGGTGGTGGAGGCCCTCGTCCGCTACGTCAAGCCGGCCCGCCTCGACGACCTGCTTGCCGTCATGAGCCGCGTGAGCGAGCGCCGGCGCGCGAGCTTCACGTTCTCCTACGAGATCCGCAATGAGGCCTCTGAGCTGATCGCCACCGGACATACCCACCACGCCTGCTGGGACCCGCAGACGCAGAGGATGATCGCCATCCCCGACTGGCTCAAGAAGATCATGCCCGATGCCGACCTCGACCCGGCCCCGACTCGCCCCTAGCCTTCCGCGCCCCATCGCGGACCTGGCGCGGGACCTCGGCCTCGCCGAGGCCGAATGGGTGCCGTACGGGCGGGATATGGCCGCGGGGCTTCCGGATCACCGTGAACGGCGTCGAGATCTCGGCGGGGGCCGGCTTCCTCGTGGCGTTCGCAGGAGACATCGCCACCATGCCCGGCCTGCCCCGCCACCCGAACGCGGAAAGCGTCGACGTCGCGCCCGACGGCTCCATCACCGGGCTGCTCTAGCAGGATGCGGAAAAACTCCGCAGGCCGCTCAAAAAGGTCCAGATGCGAGGCGGCGAGGGATGCGACGAGCGAGGCGTACTCACTGTACGTTGAGCGAGGAGCGACCGAGCCAACGAAGCAGATGGGCCTTTTTCAGCGGCCTGCTACCCGGCGGCGCCGGAAGAGGGCGCCGCGTGTGTCAGCGCAGGTCGCCCGTGCGAGGCTCCGCCGCCGCCTCCGCCAGGGCGACGCGGTCGCGGCCCTCGCGCTTGGCGCGGTACAGGGCGGCGTCGGCGGCCCGCAGCAGCACCTCACCCGTGGCCCCATGGTCGGGGAAGATCGCGACGCCCAGCGACATCGTCACGGGCCCGATGACGCGGCTCCGATCGGACACCCGCATCTCCTTCACGCTGTCGCGCAGGTCCTCGGCCCGCCTGGCCGCGTCCTCCAGCGAGGCGTCGTGCAGCACCAGGACGAACTCCTCACCCCCGAAGCGGCAGGCGATGTCCTCGCGGCGCAGGTTCCGCTGGAAGAGCGCTCCCAGCTCGCGCAGCATCGCGTCGCCGGCGTCGTGGTCGAAGGCGTCGTTGATCTGCTTGAAGTGGTCGATGTCGGCCATGATGACGGCCATGGGCCGGCCCGCGCGCTGGGAGCGGCGGACCTCGCGCTCGAGCGTCTCCTCCATGTAGCGGCGGTTGAACAGCCCGGTGAGCGGGTCGCGGATGGACTGGCTGCGCAGGACCTCCCGCAGCTTCACGTTGGCGAGCCCGAGCGCCACCTGCTCGGCGACGGCCTCCACGAGGCGCCGCCGCGCCTCGGTGAGCGGCCGCCCCGCCGGCGTCCCGGCCGGCGCGGTGCCGACGTAGAGGAGGCCCAGGGCCTCTCCCTGGGCGACCAGTGGCACGCACAGGCAGGCGGCTGGCCGCGGGCTGGGCAGGTGCGTGCAGAGCGGGCCCGAGCGGGTGTCGTCCACGAGGTGGGGTCGCCCGCTGCGCAGCGCCCAGCACTCCTCGATGGCGAAGACGGTGCCGCTCCCGCCGGCCGCGGCGCCCCAGCGGGCCACGGCCTCGATGAGGCTGCGAGAGGTGCTGCACGCGAACACCGCTCCGCTCTCGAAGCGGAAGAGCTCCTTCAGGACGCGCTCGATGACGGCGTAGGCCTCCTCCAGCGTGAGGCATGCCTGGAGCAGCTCGCCCAGTCGATTGAGCAGGTCCAGCTCGCTCACGCGCTCCTCGAGATCCTCCTTGGCCTCCTGCTCGCCCTTCACCATGGCCGCCAGCCGATCGGCCATGGCGTCGAAGCTCTTGCCGAGCCGCGCGATCTCGTCGGCGCCCCCGACCCGGGCCCGGGCGCCAAGATCACCCGCGCTCAGCAGCTCGGCCGCTCGCACGAGCGCCTGGAGGCGGCGGAAGATGATCAGGTGGCCGCCGAGGGCCGCCACGGCGAGGGCCACGAGCCCGACGAGTGCCAGCGAGAGGAGGTTCCGCAGGAGCACTCGCTTTGCCTCCACGAAGGTCGCGTCCTTCGGGATGCCGACGCTCACGTAGAGGCGATCGGAGGGCTGGAGCCCGCGCAGGGGCGCCCAGCCGAAGAGGCGGGACACGCCGTCGGCGCCGGTGACCTGAGCCTTGCCCTCTCCCTGCTGGCGCTGGATCGCCTGCATGAGCGGCGCCTCCGGGACCGACCGGCCAATCCACCCCCCCGCGTCGGGATGGCGGACGAGGACCAGCCCGGCGGCGTCGGAGACCACGAACGAGGAGCCCGCGGGCAGCCGCGCACCCTCCACGAGCTGGGGCAGCCACGCCAGGTCCAGCCCCACGAAGACGACGGCCCGGAGTGTGCCTGCCGCGTCGACGGCGGGCCAGGCGAGGGTGAGGGCGGGCTTGCCGCTGATGCGGTCCACCGCGTACCCGCCCACGACGAAGTCGCGCGTGTCGAGCGTGCGGCGAAAATAGCCCTGGTCGGCGACGTTGACCGGACCGCGCAGGGGAACGGCGCTGCACACGACGTCGCCGGCCGGGGTGATGGCCCCCAGATTGGTGTAGCGCGGGAACCGCCGATGGGTGGCCGCGAGCTGTGCGCTGCACGCGTGAGCCGCGTGCGCCTGCACGTCGGGCAGCTGGCCGAGCCCGATGAGGAGCGACCTCGCGCCCTCGATGACGCGCTCCTGGTTGGAGGCGGCGAGCCGGGCCAGCCGCAGCGCCTCCTCTTCCGCCTCCGTCGCCGCGAGCTGCCGCTGCTCCCAGGCGGTGACGAGGATGAGGGCCAGCGCCGGGACCAGCGCGAGCAGCACCAGCCAGAGGAGACGGGACCGAAGGCTCGACAGGGCGATCCGGCTCATGGACCCTCCGAGCCGCTATGGTCTCACGCCCGGGACGCGCCAGCAAAGGTCCCGGCCCGGGACTATGTGCTATACTGAGCGCCGGCTACGATGTACATCGGCCAACATCCATGATCGAAGTCGATCGGCTGACCAAGCATTACGGGCCTGTCACGGCCGTCCAGGACGTGTCCTTCACCGTCGAGAAGGGGACGATCGTCGGCTTCCTCGGCCCCAACGGCGCCGGCAAGTCCACGACGATGAAGATCCTGTCGTGCTTCATGCCGGCCAGCGGCGGGACGGCACGCATCGCGGGCTTCGACGTGTTCTCCCAGTCCATGGAGGTGCGCCGGCGCATCGGGTACCTGCCCGAGAACGCCCCGCTCTACCCGGATCTTCCCGTGGCGGCGTATCTGGACTTCGTGGCCGAGATCAAGGGCGTGCCCCGACGGGCGCGGAAGGGCAAGGTCGCCGAGGTGATGGAGCGCTGCTTCATCACGGACATGCAGCGCCGGCTGGTCGGCAAGCTCTCCAAGGGGTACCGGCAGCGCGTCGGGCTGGCGCAGGCGCTCCTGGGCGACCCCGAGGTGCTGATCCTGGACGAGCCCACCATCGGCCTCGATCCGAAGCAGATCGCCGAGATCCGCGCCCTCATCCGCTCGCTGGCGGGGCAGCACACCGTGATCCTGTCCACCCACATCTTGCCCGAAGTCTCCATGGTCTGCGACGGCGTGATCATCATCCATCGCGGGCGCATCGTGGCCCAGGGCACGCAGTCCGAGCTCGTCGAGCAGGTCTTCCCGACCTCCCGCGTGGCGATCGAGGTGGGGGCGCCGGCGGAGGCGGTGGAGGCGGCGCTTCTCGGCGTGCCGGGGGTGCTTCGCGTGGCGGTGCAAGAGACGCGGGACGGCGCGGCCTCCTTCGTGGTGGAGGCATCGCGCGGCCACGACGTGCGCGGCGATCTGGCCCGTCTCGTCACGAGCCGCGCCTGGCCGCTCCTCGAGCTGCACCAGGTCGGCATGAGCCTGGAGGAGGTCTTCATCCGCGTGGTGGCAGGCGAGGAGGCCGCCGAGTCCGCCGAGAGCGTGGAGACCCCCACGGCCACCGCCGAGGTCGCCTGATGCGCTGGTGGCCCGTCTTCAAGAAGGAGATGCGGCTCTACTTCGGATCGCCCGTCGCCTACGTGGTCGGCACCTTCTTCCTGGTGATCTCGGGCTGGTTCTTCAGCCAGATCCTCCTCTTCTACAACATGTCCTCGATGCAGGCGGCCATGCAGCCGCAGATGGCGCAGAGCCTGAACCCCACCGAGGGCATCCTGCGGCCGCTCTTCTCCAACATGGCCGTGGTGCTCCTCTTCTTCATGCCCATGGTCACGATGCGGCTCTTCGCCGAGGAGAAGCGCTCCGGGACCCTCGAGCTGCTCCTGACCTATCCGGTCCGTGATGGCGAGATCCTCCTGGGCAAGTTCCTGGCGGCGGGCGCGCTCTACGTGCTCCTGCTGGCGCTCACGCTGCTCTACCCGGGCATGGTCTCGTACTTCGCGCGGGTGGAATGGGGCGCCGTCATGACGGGCTACCTCGGGCTTCTGCTGCTCGGTGGGACCTTCCTTGCCGTCGGGATGCTGCTATCGTCCATGACCGAGAACCAGATCGTGGCGGGCTTCGCGACCTTCGGCATCCTGCTCGGGCTCTGGGTCGTCGGCTGGGGGGCTGACTTTGCCGGCGGGACGCTCAGGACGGTGCTCCAGTACGTCTCCATCACCGACCACATGGACAGCTTCAGCAAGGGCGTGCTCGATACGAAGGACGTGGTGTACTACGTGACGGCCATGGCCTTCGCACTCTTCCTGGCGCTCCGGTCGCTGGAGGCCAAGCGGTGGAAGGGATAACGCCATGAGCGTCCTCCGCCGCTGGGCTGCGTCCCTCGCGATCGTGCTGCTGCTCGGCGCGGGGGCGCTTGTCCTGTTCGTGCCCGCGCTCGAGCGGCTCCGCTGGGCCCTCGTCGTCGCGGGCGCCCTGCTTCTGGTCCTGTCGCTCGCGCTCAACGCCGGGTCCGTGGGCCGCGCCCTCGGGCAGCGCTCCACGCGCTACGGGGCGGGCGTGGGCGTGATGGTCCTCCTGGCGCTCGGCGTCGTGGTGCTCGCCAACGCGGTGTCCATGCGTCACAGCACGCGCTGGGATCTGACGGAGAACAAGCGGCACAGCCTCTCCCCGCAGACCATCAAGGTGCTGCAGACGCTCAAGATGCCGGTGGAGGCCATCGCCTTTTTCCGCTCCGACACCCCAGGCAAGCGCCCTGCCGAGGACCTGTTCAAGCAGTACGCATCCTACTCCGGCGGCAAATTCACCTCGCGGATGGAGGATCCCGACCGGGCGCCGGGGCTGGCGCGCCGCTACGGCGTCGAGAGCTACGGCACCGTGGTGCTGGAGCGCGGCGGCAAGGGCGAGACCAAGTCCGAGAAGATCCTGGACGCCGAGGAGGAAAAGCTCACCAACGGTCTGGTGAAGGTGACGCGGGACGGCAAGCGCGTCGTCTACGCCGTCAAGGGGCACGGCGAGGCCGACATCGCCGGCAGCGACCGCCCGGGGTTCAGCCAGGCCAAGGAGCAGATGGAGAAGGCCAACTACGAGGTCAAGGAGCTGACCCTCGCCCGCGATCCCACGATCCCTGGCGATGCGGCCATGCTGATGATTCCGGGGCCGCGCACCGATCTCTTCCCGCAGGAGCTGGAGGCCGTCGACTCCTATATCGGCCGCGGCGGGAAGGTCCTCTTCATGGCGGCGCCCTTCCAGGCGGAGGGCCTGCGGAAATACCTCGCGAAGTACGGCTTCGACATCGGCGACGACCTCGTGGTCGAGATGAATCCCATCGGGCGGCTGTTCGGAGTCGGACCCGAAGTGCCGGTCGTGAACCAGTACGACAATCACCCGATCACGCGGGACATGGGCGGCGTCATGACGCTCTTCCCGCTGACGCGGTCGGTGTCCCCGGCGGCGACCTTGCCGAAGGGCGTCCAGGTACGCACCCTGGCGCATTCGAGCCCGCAGTCCTGGGGCGAGACCGACAAGGCGGCGCTGCAGCGCGGGGAGGCCAAGCCCGATCCGCAGGACAAGAAAGGCCCGCTCCCCGTGGCCGCCGTCGCCACCATCGAGATCCAGGCGGACGCCAAGACGGGTGACCGGGGCGGCGCCAAGCCCGGGGTTCCGGGCGGGGACGGCGCCGAGGAGCGGAAGCCCGCGAAGGCCCGCCTCGTCGTGGTCGGCACCGCGAGCCTGGCCTCCAACCAGTTCATCGGCGCTCAGGGCAACCGCGACTTCTTCCTCAACATCGTGTCCTGGCTGGCCGAGGAGGAGGATCTGATCTCGGTGCGCGCGAAGGACGCAACCCAGATCCCGATCATGCTCACGTCCTCCCAGTCCCAGGCCGTGCTCTGGCTGCCCGTCGTGGTGCTGCCCGGCGCCGTCGTCGCCTGCGGGATCGTCGCCGTCGTCCGCCGGCGCCGCTCGAGGTAGCTGCGGCGGCTTCCGCCATGGGCTGGAAATCCCTCGTCGTTCTGGTCCTGCTCGCCGCCGGCCTCGGCGGCTTCTTCTACTACGACACCTACTGGCTCGCCCCTGCCCGGGAGAAGACGGAGAGCGTCAAGGGGCGCCTCTGGACCGTCGAGCCCAAGGACGTCCAGACGCTCACGCTCAAGCGCAAGACCGACACGGTGAAGCTCGCGCGCGCCGGTGACGGTGGCTGGGAGATGCTCGAGCCCGTGAAGACGCGCGGCGACCGCAATGCCGTGGACGGCGTGGTCACCACGCTCGCGACTCTCCGCGTGGATCGGGAGATCGACGGGAGCCCAGCCAAGCTCTCCGAGTTCGGGCTCGACCCGCCGGAGGTCCAGGTCACCCTGGAGGTCAAGGGGCGCGCCGAGCCGCTCGTGTTGCTGATCGGCGGCAAGAGCCCCACGGGGGCCTGGGTGTATGGCAAGGAAGGTAGCAAGCCCGCCGTGCTCGCGCTGTCCGAGGGCGTGGGCCGGGACGTGGCCCGCCCGCTGGCCGAGCTGCGGGACAAGACCGTTCTCTCCTTCGACCGCAAGACCATCACCGCCGTGGATCTGGACGTGGCCGGCGACCGCATGACGGTGGAGCCCCAGGAGTCCGGCACGTGGCAGATCACCAAGCCCCGGGCGCTCAAGGCCGACGCCGACCTCATCGCCGACTTCCTCGAGAAGCTCGCCTCCGCCCGGGCGAAGGAGTTCATGGACGATACACCGAAGACGCTGGCGCCTTACGGGCTCGACAGGCCCACCACCGTGACGCTCTGGCTCGGGAAGGACAAGGAGCGCTCCTCCAAGGCGCTCCTCCTCGGACGGCAGGACAAGGACAAGAAGGGTGTCTACGTGATGCGCCAGGGCGAACCGGGTGTCATGCTTGTGGGCGAGGAGCTGTGGACGGCGGTGCCCAAGACGGTCGGGGTGCTCCGCGACAAGGTTGTGCTGGCCTACGCCTACGACAAGGTGGCCAAGATCGCGCTCGAGCACGCGAAGGGCGGGGTGATTCTCGAGCGTGACGGCAGCGGCTGGAAGCTCACGGCCCCCGAGCCGCTCAAGGCCGATCCGGGCGCGGTGAACGGTGTCCTCTGGCGGATCCGTGATCTGCGCGCCAGCGGCTTCCTGTCCGAGGACGCCAGGGATGTCCCGCGTTACCTGGCGAAGCCCGAGGTGACGGTCCGCATCTGGGAAGAGGGCGCGAAGGAGCCGAAGGTGCTCCTGGTCGCCTCCTCGCGGGAGACTCGCGGGGGGCAACCGGTGGCGCTGGCGGCTGTTGCGGGGCAGGGGCCGGTGATGCTGGTGGAGGGCAAGGCCCTGGAGGATCTGGCCCGCACCGCCTCCGACCTCCGCGACAAGAGCCTCTTGCCGGCCTTCGAGCTCGGGGATGTCAAGCGGGCACGCCTGGCCGGTGGCGGCAAGTCCCTCCTGGTCGAGCGGAAGGGCGAGGCGGAGTGGCAGGTGCTCGAGCCCTCGAAGGGCAAGGCCAAGGAGGGCCGTGTGTCCGACGTCCTGCTGACGCTCAAGGCGCTCCGCTGGAAGGAGATCGCCTCTGCCAAGGGCGACGATGCCGCGCGATTCGGGCTGGACAGGCCGGAGCTCGAGGTGACGCTGTCCAGGGCCGACGGCGCTGAGCTGGCCACCCTCCTGTTGGGCAAGGAGGACGGGGACCGCACCTATGTTCGCGTGAAGACCTCCCCGTCGATCTACGTCATAGACAGCAAGCTGGTCCGCGACCTCCGAAAGGCCCCGTCGGAGATCCCGAGCTAGTCCCCCGAGCGGAGCGAGGCGAAACTCCTACCGCGCGCCCGGGGTTCCAGAGGCAGGAGGCTCTCTCCGAGGAGGTGGATTCCCATGGCTCGGAGTTCCGGAACCACAGCCAAGCTCGTGGCCGGTGCGCTGGCCCTGCTGGCGTTCCTCAGCCTGACGCCGACACCGTCTCGGGCCGGAGGCTCCAGGATCATCGTTGGGGGCGGCACGGGGCCGGAGGTGACGTCCGGGGGGCACCGCGTACACCAGCAGGAGCGCACCAAGGTCATCGTCACCGATCCGCGCACCAGGGTGATCGTCACCGACCCGCGCACCAAGGTGATTGTCACCGATCCGCGCACCAGGGTGATCGTCACCGACCCGCGCACCAGGGTCATCGTCGCGCCCCGGACGTACTACTACGCCCCGAGCTACGTGGCGCCGGTCTATCCTCGCTGGATGCCCGGATACTGGACCTACCAGTGGGTGCCTCAGATGTCTACCTCCTACGCCTACGTGCCGGGGTTCTATACCGCCGAGGGCGTGTGGGTAGAGAGCCACTACCAGCCGAAGATGATCCAGACGGGCTATTACCAGCAGCCCGTGTGGGTGGAGGGGTACTGGGCCCGCTGAGGCGAGGCCGAATGGTAGGATGAGGGCATGAGCGACACCTTTTACCTCAAGCAGATGGAGCTCGGCCCCATGCAGAACTTCGTCTACCTGATCGGGGACCCGGTCACGCGGGAGTGCGTGGCGGTGGACCCCGCCTGGGAGATCGACGCCATCCTCGACCAGGTGGCGGCGGACGGCATGCAGCTCCGCGGGGTGCTCGTGACGCACACCCACCAGGACCATGTGGGCGGGCACCTCTTCGGCCACGACATCCCCGGGGTTGCCGAGCTGCTGGGCAAGGCTCCCGCCAAGGTGTACGTGCACAAGTCCGAGCGTGAGTTCCTCAAGGGCTTCGGCTCGGATCTCGTGAAGGTGGATGCCGGCGACACGATGGCCGTGGGCCGGCTCACGCTCACCTTCGTCCACACGCCAGGGCATACGCCCGGATCGCAGTGTTTTCTCGTGGATGGGCGCCTCATCTCGGGCGACACGCTGTTCATCCGCTCCTGCGGGCGGATCGACCTGCCCGGCAGCGACCCGAAGGAAATGTACTACTCGCTGACTCAGCGGCTGGCGGCCCTGCCCGACTCCACCGTGGTGCTGCCGGGTCACAACTACGGCGGCTCGGTCACGACCATCGGCGACGAGAAGCGCCACAACCCAATGATGCGCTTCCCCTCGGTCAGCGAGTTCCTGCGCGCCATGGGCGCCGGCTGATGGAGCCCGGAACCGGTGCCCATGCAGATCGACGGCGAGCCCTGGGGTGGGACGCCCTTCGAGGCCTCCGTCTGCCCCGGCGCCCTCCGGCTGCGCGCCTGACGCGGGCCGCAACCGCAGTCACGCTCACATCGCGGTGGCGCCGCCGTCCACGAAGAGGACCTGGCCGGTGATGTAATCCGGGCAGGTGGCGAAGAAGCACACCACCGCCGCCACGTCGTCGGGGTCGCCGTGGCGGCCCATGGGGATGCGCGCACTCAGCCGCTTCCGTGACGCCTTCGGGAAGCCCTCTGGCAGGAGCACCACCCCCGGGCCCACCGCGTTGACCTGGATGCGCGGCGCCAGCGCCGCGGCGAGCCCACGGGTGAGCATCACGAGACCCGCCTTCGACACACTGTAGGGGATATAGGCCGGCCAGGCGCGCACGGCGCCCACGTCCGCGATGTTGATGATCCGTCCGCCGCGGCGCCCCATGGCCCGGGCCGCCGCCTGCGAGCAGAAGAACGCGCCCCCGAGGTTCACGCCCATGAGATGCTCCCACTGGGCCGGCGTCGTCTCGGCGAGGGGCGTGCGAACGAAGACGGCCGCGTTGTTGACGAGGATGTCGAGCCGCCCGAGGCGCCTCACGGTCTCGGACACGAGACGCCGGGCCTGGGCGGGCCGCGCGATGTCGGCACGCAGGGCCGCGGCCCGCACCCCGAGCGCCCGCAGATCGTCCGCCGTCGCGCGGGCCGCCGCCACCGACCGGTGGTAACCGATGGCGACATCGGCGCCCTGTCGCGCCAGCCCGAGCGCGATGGCGCGGCCCACACGCACGGCGCCGCCCGTGACGAGCGCGATCTTGCCGGCCAGTTCCTTGACTTGCCTGGACCCCTGTGATGTCATCGAGCCGCGATGTCCGGCACCTTCCGCAACTGGTTCAAGGTCCGATTCCTCACCGGCTTCTTCGTCACGGTTCCCGTCATCGCCACCTCGTGGCTCCTGTACGTGTTCTGGGACGCCATCGACGCCTTCTTCTCGCCGGGGTACGAGCGGCTGTTCGGGCGGCGCATCCCGGGCCTCGGCTTCCTCACGGCCATGGTGGTGATCTTCGTCGTGGGCACCGTCGCCACCAACGTCGTCGGGCGGCGCATCCTCGCCCACGTCGAGCGGCTGCTCACCAGGGTTCCCATCTTCCGCAGCATCTACCCGACCGTCAAGGAGCTGCTCGAGTCCTTCTCGCCGGAGAAGCGTACGTCGTTCAAGGAAGTGGTGCTGGCCGAGCACCCCCGCAAGGGCGAGCTCGTCTTCGGCTTCGTCACATCCGAGGTGCTCGTGGAGGGCCCCGAGGGGAAGCGGCAGATGGTGACCGTGTTCGTCCCCACCAACAACCTCTATCTCGGCGACGTCATCGTGATCGCGCGGGAGGAGGCGCTCAGCACCGGGCTCACGATCGAGGAGGGCATCCGCATCATCCTCTCGGCCGGCACCGCCACGCCGGCCCGGCTCCCGCGCCAGCGCCCCTGATCACCTCCGGGTCCAGTGGCCCGCCAGGGGGTCGGACTCGAATATTCAAGGGCGGAGGGGCGTCTGAAAGATCGAGGTATACTTCCAGTGATGTCGTCCCTCGGCTGCTTGTGGAACCGATCCCGCCTCGATGCCTACACCGACGGCGCCCTCGAACCGCCCGCGGCGCGCGCCGTCACCGCCCATGTCGAGCGCTGCCCTGCCTGCCGCACGACGGTGGAGCGCCTCAGGCGACTGCGTGACTTGGTCAGCGTGGAGGCCGGCCGGGCGGAGGATCCCGACTGGACGGGTTTCTGGCCGGCGGTGTGCCGGCGGATCGCGAGGGAGCCGGCGCGTCCCGCCGTGAAGGACGCCTGGTGGCTGCCGTTCTGGAAGCCCGTCTGGGGACATCCGCGGTTGGCCACGGTCACGGCCGCCATGGCGGCCCTGCTGCTGAGCTTCTCGTTCTGGCCCGGCCAGGAGGGCGAGGTGGCGTGGGCGGGGCCCGTGGTCGTGCAGGACGTGAGCACCGCCGACCCCGGCGGCAGCGTGATGGTCTACTCGACGCCGGACCGGGACGTGACAGTGATCTGGGTCTTCTCACCCGAAGCTACCCGCTAATCGCGGTCAACCGGTCCTTGGCCAGCGGCGCTTCCTCCGACTGGGGGAAGTTGTCCAGCAGATACCGCAGCCTCTGCTGGGCGAGCCTGGTCTGCTTGAGCTCGATCAGCGTCAGCGCTTCCTTGTAGATCGCGGTCGGCACCTTCTCGCCTCGCGGGTAATTCAGCACCACCTTGCGGAACTCCTGCACCGCCTGCTCCAGCTCGCGCGTGGCCTTGCTCGTCTGCCCGGCGCCGGCGCTGGCGCGCGCCAGGCTGAAGTAGGCCTCGCCCACCCAGTACTGGGCCTTGTCCGCGAGGGGCGAGTCGGGGAAGCGGCGAACGAATTCGCGAAAGCCCGAGACGGCCAGAGGGAAGTTGCCCTTGGTGAAGTCGAGATAGGCCGCCTGATAGGCCTGCTCCGGGGTCGGTCCGTCCCCCGATGGCCGGGGCGACGGGGTCACGACAGGCGCAGATCCCGGGGGAGCGGCGCCGGGCGCTGTTGCGGGGCGGGCGGCGATCTGGCGGTTCAGGGCCTCGACCCGCTCGGAAAGCTCTTCGACGCGCGCCGAGAGCCGTGAGAGCTCCGTGGTGAGGGTGTCGAGCCGTCCCGACAGCGCGCCCTGCTGTCGGGAACTGTCCGCGGCCTGCTCCCGGTTGCGGCGGTCGATCTGGCCGAGCACCGCCTCGGTGTCGCCCCGGGCGCGGTGGACCGAGAGGGTCAACGCATTCAGGTCCTGGCGGAACTGGGCGACGTCCTGATGGAGCCC
>JACPCX010000010.1:0-6047 GCA_016184305.1 Candidatus Rokuibacteriota bacterium
TACGCTCTCGAAGCCTATGTGCGGCCGGTGCTCCCCGCCGGCCGCTCGGCCGTGCCGCTCGAGTGGCTGGAGGCGGGGCTGCTCGCCGCCGCGCTCCTCACGGCCATCTCCTGGGGGGTGGCCCGCGGCCGCGGCCCCGCGAGGAGACGTCCCCCCGAGATCGTCACCGCCCCCGTCGCCGCCGAGGTCCCGATGGCCGAGCGGAGCGACGACGTCGGATCGCTCATGGGAGCATTCTCGCGAATGCTCACCACCATCGAGGAGCAGGCGACCGAGATCAACCAGTTCTGCCAGCGGCTCGACAGCGCCTACCAGGAGGTGGAGTCCACCAACGCCCGGTTGAAGGAGTTCTCCTTCAAGGACGAGGTGACGGGACTCTACAACCGCCGCTTCTTCTCGATCCGCCTCGAGGAGGAGGTGTCCCGCTACCGCCGCTTCAACCACCCCGTCTCGGTGTTGCTCCTGGACCTCGACGGCTTCAAGGCCATCAATGACGAGCTGGGGCACGCCGCGGGCGACGAGACGCTCCGCGACATGGGCGACATTCTCCTGAGGTACTCGCGCGGGATCAACGTGATCTGCCGTTACGGGGGCGACGAGTTTGCGGTGCTCCTGGTGGAGACCTCCAAGGCCGGCGCGCGGCTGTACGCCGACCGGATCCGCCAGGTCCTCGGCACGCACCCCTTCGCCCACGGCCGTCCGCTCACGGCCAGCTTCGGCATCGCCTCCTTGCCCGAGGACGTGAACCCGGCTGCCGAGGACGTGATCCGCGCGGCCGACGAGGCCCTCTACGCCGCGAAGCGGGCAGGCAAGAACCGGGTCTCCGTCTACGAGGACGTGGTTCCGGCGGCGGGGGCCGGACCGCAGGCGCGCCAGCCATGATCCGGAACGTCGCCGATCGGCGCGTGCTGATCGTGGATGACGACAGGCAGGTGCGCCGGGTCCTGGGCGAGTTCTTCGCCGCCAACGGCTACACGTGCCGCAGCGCGGCCAACGGTCAGGAGGGGCTCGCGAGCTTCGATGCCGAGCGCCCCCCGCTCACGGTGACGGACATGAACATGCCCGTCATGGACGGGCTCGAGCTGCTCAAGCAGGCCCGGACCATGGAGCCGGACGCGGCCATCCTGGTGCTGACCGGCATGGGCGACGTACAGACGGCCGTCGAGAGCCTCAAGTACGGCGCCTATGATTTCATCCTGAAGCCCGTCAACATGGACGAGCTGCTGATCGTCGCGGAGCGGGCGCTCGAGCACCGCCAGCTCCTCATCGAGCGCCGGGAGTACCACGCGCTGCTGGAACGGCGGGTCGGCGAGGCGACGCGGGACCTGGCGGCGACACTCCGGGAGCTGGAGGAGACCTACCGGAGCACGCTCGAGGCCCTGGGCTCGGCCATCGACACCCGGGATCTCGGCACCCAGGCCCACTCCCGCCGGGTGCGCGGCTACTCCCTGGCCATCGCCCGGTCCCACGGCATGCCCGAGTGGAAGATCATGCGGACCCATCCGGCTGTGGGTCGGGACCTGGTCGCCAAGATCCCCTTCCTGCGCGGAGCCGTGCCCGTGGTCTACCACCACCACGAGCGCTGGGACGGCACGGGCTACCCCCTGGGGCTCAAGGGGGAGGCCATCCCGCTGGGGGCGCGCATCTTCGCGGTGGCGGATGCCTTCGACGCCATGACCTTCGACCGGCCCTATTCCCGCGCCATCGACCTCGACTCCGCCCGCGCCGAGATCCAGCGCTCGGCCGCCACGCACTTCGATCCCGGAGTGGTGCAGAGCTTCGTGGGGGTGCCGCTCGAGCTACTCGAGGAGATCCGCCGCCGGTCCACCGAGTAACGGGAGCCTCTGCCCGAGCGTGAGCGCGGGACGGAGGCCGTTCATGCTCGCTCCACGCCGGCGATGAGTGCCATGACGTGCTGTCGCTTGGCGACGGCGTCCGTGAGATCCTCCTGGCTCAGCCCTTGCTCGAACGCCTCGTCGATGGCCCGGCACAGGGCCTGCCCCCGCGCCTCGGCGCCGGAGTGGTCCCCCGCGGCGAGCAGCCGCTCCACGTCCTCCTGCACCCGTTGCGAGACGGCTTCCAGCCCGCGGGCTAGGGCGCGCCGGGTCTGCGCCTGACGCTCGGCATCCATGTCGGGCAGCCCGAGGGCCCGGTAGAGCAGCGGCAGGGCAGCCTCGGGGTCCCCCCCCTCGATGCGCTCGACGGCGAGCTTGGTGTGGCCCCACCAGAGCCGCCGCCTGAGATCCTCCTCCTGCTCGGCCGTGAGCGCATCCGGAGGCATGCGCCGGACGGCCTCCTCGGCCCGATCCATCAGCGCCAGGACCTCGCTCACGTCCCCCGCGCTCTCGATCGCCTGGCCGGTGAGCCGGCCGACCTCTCCCGTGACGCTCGTCCACAGAACCTCGCGGAGCGTGTCGCGGCGCCCGGGCGGAAGCTCGGGTGACCGGAGCGCCTCCTCGATCACGCGGTGGGCCTCGTCGAACTCGCGCCGGCCGAGCAACGCTCCGGCGCGACGCTCGAGGAGCGCCCACCCCGCGTCCTGGGCGCGTGCCGCCAGCTCCCGGAGCGCGTCATCGCCGGGCTCGTCAGCCGCCGCGGCCTCTGCGAGATTTCGGGCCAGGCCGAGCCCCGCCATCATGTCGGGAGAGGCCTCGGCCGCCGTCTCGGCGCTCGTCACGATCTGGCGCGCGACGAGCACGGCAAGCAGCGTCACGCGTGGGGAGGCGCCCGCATCCTCCCGGGCCGCCGCGCAACCGAGCCCCGCCTCGAAAGCCTGCCGGGCGCCGGCGCCATCGCCAAGAGCCTGGCGCGCCAGCCCGGCCAGCCCCCCCAGCGCCGCCCGCTCGCAGGAAGGACAGGACGGGACCGACTCGGCGGGCTCCGAGCGAAGCGCTGCGTCGGCGGCCTCGAGCGCCTGCGCGTACTTGCCTTCCTGGAACATCCTCAGGCAGGACTCGAGGGCGTCCGGCTCGGCTGGCTCGGGCAAGGACGCCACGGGCAGCGACATCTGGATCGGCGGTGGCGGCGGCTCCGGCGGCGGCGGATTGTCCTCGATCGGCGGTGGTGGAGGCGCTGGCGGAGCCGGCTCAGGGATCGCTGCCGGGTTGCTCACCGGGGCTGGCGCAGGCTCCGGGCGCTCCGGTGGCAGCGGCACGCGCGGCCCGCGGGCACGGCGCTCGAGGGCTGACTCCGCCGGGCGCCGTCTCGCGAGCTCCGGACGCGCGCGCGGGCCTCCGCGCGGCCGCGCCAACCTGGGAGTGTCGAGAGCCTGAGCGAGCCCCACGAAGAGAAGGGCGACCGCCACGAGGGTCAGAAGGGCGACCAGCGCCTCTTCGACCGTCACGCGGATGCCCTGATCGTGCGGAGTGGCGTGAAAATACCCGGCACGCCCTCACGCTACCATGCCGGGCGCGACCCCGCCAACGGCTTACGGGCGCATTGAGTGCCAGGGGGCACCCGCGGTATGATGAGCGGGACGCGCAGCACGATCGACCCCTGAGGAGGGATGGATGCGCCGAGTCGCCGTGATCGGGGTGGGGCTGACCAAGTTCGGCAAGCATGACCGCAGCAGCGCGGAGCTGTTCGCGGAGGCGGCCCGCGACGCCATCACCGACGCGGAGATCTCCCCCTCCGCCATCCAGGCCCTCTACTACGGCAATGTCACCGGCGGCGAGGGCGAGCGCCAGCTTCACACGAGCCCGCTCGCCGCCTCGCTCCTGGGGCTCACCAATATCCCCACCACGCGCTTCGAGAACGCCTGCGCCACGAGCCACGTCGCGTTCCGCCACGCGGTGATGGAGGTGGCGGCCGGCATCTCCGACGTGGTCCTGGTGGGCGGCGGGGAGCGGGTGCTCCACATCCCGACGGACCACGCCACGGAGTACTTCGCGTTCTGCTCCGACGCCTCCTACGAGCAGCCCGTCGGGCTCACCTTCCCCGGCGTCTTCGCCCTCATCGCGCGCGCCCACATGGAGAAGTACGGGACCACCGAGGAGCAGATGGCGCACGTGGCCGTGAAGAACCACCGGCACGGGGTCCACAACCCCAAGGCGCAGTTCCGGAAGGAGATCAGCCTCGAGACGGTGCTCCGGAGCGCCTACGTCGCCGACCCGCTCAAGCTCTTCGACTGCTGCCCGTTCACGGATGGCGGCGCCGCCGTCGTCCTCGCCTCGGAAGAGGTCGCGCGCAGGCACAAGCGCTCCATCTGGGTGCTGGGATCGGCCGCGGCCTCCGACACCATGTTCATGCACGAGAAGCGCGACCTCTCACGCGTCACCGCCACCGAGCGGGCGGCGCTCGGCGCCTACCGGCAGGCCGGCAAGGGGCCGCAGGACGTGGACGTGGTCGAATTACACGACTGCTTCACGATCGCCGAGATCGTGGCCACCGAAGGGCTCGGCTTCTTCGAGCCCGGCACGGGAGGCATCGCGGCCGAGAAGGGGTGGACGAGCGTCGGCGGCAAGATCCCGGTGAATCCCTCCGGCGGGCTCAAGTCCAAGGGGCATCCGATCGGGGCCACGGGCGCCGCCCAGATCTGCGAGATCGTCACCCAGCTCCGCGGCGAGGCCGGCCCCCGCCAGGTCGAGGGCGCGCGCGTCGGCCTCACTCACACCCTGGGCGGCAACACCGCCACCGTCCTCGTCAGCCTGTTCGGCCGTGACTGAGCGCGTGATCACGCTGAAGAGCTTCTTCGAGGAAGCCCGCGCCGGACGCCTCACCGGCATCCGCTGCGGCAAGTGCGGCGAGCTCGCGATCCCGCCAAAGGAGTTCTGCCCGGCCTGCCAGCAGCGGGCATGGGCGCCCGTGCCGCTCAAGGGCGAGGGCACCATCTCCTCCTTCACCATCATCCGCGTGGCGCCCCGCGGGCATGCCGGCGAGGCGCCCTACGCGGTGGCCGTGGTGAAGCTCGCCGAGGGCGTCTCGCTCCTCGGCCGTGTGGTGGAGCTGCCGCTCGAGTCGCTCAGGGTGGGACTGCCCGTGAGGTTCCGTCCGCTCGTCAAGGACGAGCAGACAGTCGTCGGCTTCGGCCCAGGGTGAGCTGCCCTCCCCTCGCTTGACGCGGCCAGGCACCGGGGCTAGCATCCGCCCACGTCCGTGGCCCGAGCTACTCGTCCATGCGAAAGAGACGCGCCCCCGTGAAGTGCCCCGCTGTCAGGCCGACAACCGCGCGGGCGTCCCGATCTTGATCCGCGTGGGCCTCAACTCCGGCGAGGTGGTCGTTCGCTCCATCGGCTCCGACGTGCGCACGGACTACACCGCCGTGGTCCAAACCACGCATCTCGCCCCCGCATGGAGCCGATGGCCAAACCCGGCTCCGTCCTCCTCACCGCCGAGACGCTCGGCCTCGCGGAGGGCTACGTCATTACCGCCCCGAGTACGAGGACCGGTGGACGTCGAGGACGTACCACGCGGGGCTTCGGCCCGACACCGTCCTGTCCTTCTTTGCCGAGGACCCGGAGCGCAACATCGCGCCCGTCCTGGATCAGGTGCGGGTTCCCACCCTCGTCATCCACGGCACCGCCGATCACCGCGTGCCCTTCGACGGCGCGCGCTACTTGGCCGAGCATATCCCCGGGGCACGGCTGTATCCGTTCGGGGGGAGCGGCCACCTCCCCCTGGTGAGGGCCACCAGGCCTTTCTGCGAAGCGCTCCACCGGCGCCCCGCTGGACCTATCTCGACCCGCAGGTCTTCAACCCGCTCGTCTCGTTCCAGACCGTCATCATGGCGCTGGTGGGCGGGGCCGGCACCGTGGTCGGCCCCATCGCCGGCGCCGTCTTTCTCGGGCTGGCCTCGGAGATCCTCCTGCTGAAGTTCCGCTACGTCTACATGCTGGCCCTCGGGCTGACCCTGATCGTCGTCGTGCTCGCCCTGCCCTCGGGCCTCGCGGGCCTTGCCGCCCGTTTCCAGCGCCGCCCATCCGCGCGTCAGGAACGCTGACCCCAGTCAATTCCAATGCAGGTATGAGTCTGAACGAGGGGGGTGAGAGGCCGAGGTTAGGCGACATGCTCGGATCGAGGGGGGAAGGTGTGGAATAGCTTGGCGCGGG
>JACPCX010000234.1:0-1110 GCA_016184305.1 Candidatus Rokuibacteriota bacterium
GTGCGCCTCGGGCTTCGTGCACGGCACCGGCGATCCCAAGGAGTTCGGCGGCCGGCCCACCCGCTCGGGGATGTGGATGGCGGACCACGTGGGCGGCACCGCGGCGGCCATGGGCATCGTGGCCGCCCTCGTCCACCGGGAGGCGGTGTCCGGCAAGGGCCAGTTCATCGAGGCGACAGCCGCGGAGGGAATCATCCGGATCCTCGACTACAACTGGGTGTGGCACGGGATGGACGGCAGCATCCGGCCGCGCTACGGCAACTGGGACCTCGCCATCAACATCTACGCGGTGAACCCCGCCAAGGACGGCCACATGATGGTGGGCGGCGGCCACGACCGGCTCTGGTACCGGATCTGGCGGACCGTCGGCGACGAGGCGCCCGAAGCCGAGGAGGAGATCGTCGCGGATCCGACGCTGCGCAACGTCTCCCACCGGCTCCCCCACACGGCCCAGGTCAAGACATACACGCTGCTGTCTGAGTGGCTCAAGGACAACACCCGTGCCGAGGCGGAGCGCAAGCTGATCCGCCAGGAGGTCGCCTCGGGGGGCGTCATGGCGATCCACGAGGTGGCCGAGTACCCCCACTTCAAGTACCGCGGCCAGGTGGCCGAGTTCGACGACCAGCTCTACGGCCCGCTCCTGATGGCGACCTCGCCGTTCCTGGCGGAGAAGATCCCCGCGCGGCTCAAGTGGGTCGGACGGCCGGTCGGCTACGACAACGAGGACGTCTTCCGGCGCCTGCTCGGGTTCACGCGGGAGGACTTCGAGCGCCTGAAGACACAGGGGGCGATCTGATGGCGACGAAGGGACGGGGTCAGGACAGGAGCCCGAAACGGAGCGGCGGCAACGCGCGGAGCCTCAATGCCGAGGGCCGGCGCCGCCGGCGAGCCGTGTCGAACCCGGACTTCGAGCGGTACTGCCGCAAGACGTTCGACCCGAGGGCCGACTTCGGCAAGCCGGAGGCGCTCAAGGGCATCCGCGTCCTGTCGTGCACGCAGTACATCCTCGGTCCCTCGTGCGCCGCCTACCTGGGCGAGCTGGGGGCCGAGGTGGTCAAGATCGAGGCGCCGCGGCGCGGGGAGCCCATGCGCCACTCGACGCCCGGCAAC
>JACPCX010000123.1:0-40263 GCA_016184305.1 Candidatus Rokuibacteriota bacterium
GAGGTAGTGCTGGCCCACCCACACCGAGTCGAAGCCGAGCTCGCGCATGAGGCGCACCTGCTCCACCGTCTCGCGGAAGGCTGCCGCGGTATGGGTGCCGGGAGCGAACTGCGAGTTGAGCATGATGCCGATCTTCACGTTGGTCTCCTCGGACGAACGGCGCGCCTCCCGCGCCTTGTCCATCGTGCCGTGGATCTGGTGCTCTTGATGGTCATCCGGCGCTCCCTCGTGGCGGCAGCGGCGCCACGTCTGGCTCGACGCATGGGCCCGCGGCGGCCTCCGGGTGACGAGAGCCTAGCGCCCCCCTCTCCGGCGGTCAAGCGGCGCCGCGCGGCCTGCTGGTGTCCTGAAGAGATGACATCGTGAACTCGCCGTCATATCCTGCGGGGCCGGGCCAGGGATGTATCTATACTGAGACACCATGGCTCATGCGCTCCCGGTCCGGCGCCGCCCGCTCGCCATCGCCACCCTCAGCGTCCTGCTGCTGGCGGGCGCGCTGTGGCCGGTGGTCGGCACGCCGGAGCCGGCACGCACGCTCGCGGGCACCGTGGTCCGCCTCGTGGACGGCGACACCATCCACGTGCAGGTCAACGGTCACGTCGAGAAGGTCCGCTACATCGGCGTCAATACTCCGGAGATCCACCATCCCAGGAAGGGCGAGGAGCCCGGCGGTCGGGAAGCGCGGGAGGTGAACCGGAGGCTCGTCGAGGGCCGGTCGGTCAGGCTCGAGCCCGACGTGCAGCAGCGCGACCGCTACGGGCGGCTCCTCGCCTACGTCTGGGTCCGTCAGGACGACGGCGGCGAGGTCATGGTCAATGCCGAGCTGGTCCGTCTCGGCTATGCCCAGGTCATGACGATCCCGCCCAACGTCCGCTACACGAGCACCTTCCTCGCGTTCCAGCGCCAGGCCCGCGACGGGCAGCGCGGGCTGTGGCGCCAGCCGTGACCACCGCCGGGCCGAGCCTCGATCGGCGCCGGGGCGGACCGGAGACGCGCGCGGGAGTATACTGACACCCCTGTGAAGATCGGCTCCGTCGAGATTCCCTCGGTCACCCGTCTCGCCCCCATGGCGGGCATCACCAACGCCCCCTTCCGCCTGATCGCCCGGGAATGCGGCAGCGGGCTCACCACCACGGAGGAGATGGACGCCGCCGCGCTGTCCATGCACACGCCGCACGCCGACGCGATCGCCGCCTACTACCCCGAGGAGCGCCCGCTGGCCATGCAGCTCCTGGGCAAGGATCCGGACATCCTCGCGCGCGCGGCCGCGCGCCTCCAGCAGCTCGGGGCGGACATCGTGGACCTCAACATGGGCTGCCCCATGCGGCAGATCACCGGCAAGGGCAAGGGAGCCGCCCTCATGCGGGATGTGCCGGCCGCGGCGCGCATCCTGCGCGCCCTCCGCCGGGCGATCACCGTGCCGCTCACGATCAAGATCCGCAGCGGCTGGGACGACGGGCACCTGAACGCCGTGGAGGTGGCGCGCATGGCCGAGAGCGAGGGTGTGGACGCCATCACCGTGCATCCGCGCACGCGCGCCCAGCGGCACGCGGGCCGGGCGCCCTGGGCGATCATCGGCGAGGTCGTGGACGCGGTGCGCGTCCCGGTGACGGGCAACGGAGACGTGCGCTCCATGGCCGATGCGCGGCGGATGATGGCCGAGACCGGCTGCCAGTCCGTCATGATCGGGCGCGGAGCGCTGGGGCGGCCGTGGGTGTTCGGCGAGAGCTTCGAGGCGCTCCCGCCCGAGGCGCAGCGCGATGACAAGGCGCGCGTCATCGCTCGCCACTGTGCGCTGATCCGCCAGCACTTCAGCAAGAAGTACGCGCTGGTGCAGATGCAGAAGCATCTGGCGTGGTACACGGAGGGGCTCGGTCACGCCAGCGACTGCCGGCGCCTGATCTTCCAGACCCGCGCCGCCGACGAGGCGTGGGAGGTCTTCGAGCGCTACTGGGACGCCGTCCGTCCCGATCCGGTCGGTCGGCCGGCAGTCCCCGAGGATGCGCCCCTCGCCGCTGGCTGACCCCACGCCCCGGACTGCCCGGAATGCTCGAGTAGCCATGCGCATCGGCGTCCGCCAGAAGCTCGTCCTCGTCAGCCTCGTCGTGCTGGTCGGCGTGTCCTTCGGGTTCACCGCGCTCAACCTCACGCTGTCCCGTGGGTGGGTCGAGGAGGACCTGAAGGAGCGCGCCATCGCGTTCGCCCGGGAGATCGCGGCGACCATCGGCGATCGCCGGGAGTTCGAGAGCACGGAGCTGCTCGAAGGGCAGATCCACGAGATCCTGACGATCCGGCGGAGCGTCACCCAGCTCGACGTTCTCGCCTTCGGTGCCGACGGGACGCGCGTGGCCGCCGCAAGCCAGCCAGACAGGCGGCTGCCGTTCACCCGGAAGGATGTCGAGCAGGCCCGGCAGGGCCAGGTGATCTCCCGGCTCGTCGAGGGCGAAGGGGACCGGTACTGGGAAGTGATGGCTCCGATCACGCTCGGCGGGACGGTCGCCGGCGCGGTGGCTGCCAAGTTCTCCCTGGAGCGCGCCGACCACCTCGGGGCGCGAACGCGCAGGTGGACGCTCCTCCTCACCGCGGCCTCGGTGGTCGTCATGGGGTTGCTCATGAGCCTCGCCGTGTATCAGGTCGTGGACCGGCCGATCCGGACCTTCCTGGAGGCCATCAGCGCGCTCCGCGGCGGGGCCACCCAGGCCCGCGTCCGGCTGGAATCGACGGACGAGTTCGGAACGCTCGCCCGGCAGTTCAACGAGATGATCGCCCGGATCGGCCAGTTCAGCGAGGAGATGCAGGCCCGGGTGAAGGAGGCCACGGCCGAGCTGGACCAGCGGTACCAGGAGGTCCAGCGACTCAACCGGCTCCTGTTCGATATGCAGCGCCGTCTCGGTCATGCCGAGCGGCTCGCCGTGTCCGGCCGGATCATGGCAGAGGTGGCTCACGAGGTGGGCACGCCCCTGCATTCCGTGGCCGGGCACCTGGAGCTGCTGCGGCAGGAGCTCCCGTCCGATCTGCTCACGCTCGACACCCGCCGGCGGCTGGCGGTCATCGAAACCCAGGTCGCCCGCGTGGCGGAGATCATCACCCAGCTCCTGGACCTCACGCGACGCTCCCCCGGAGAGCCAACCCGTGTGGATCTGGGTCGGCTCGTCAGGGAGACCGTCGAGCTGGTGGGCCCGAGCATGGCCGCCGTGGGCGTGGCCCTTCACATGACGACCGAGCCGGAGCTGCCCCCGGTTCGTGGGTACGCTACCCAGCTGGAACAGGTGATCCTCAACCTCCTCACGAATGCCATGGACGCGACGCCCCACGGAGGGCGCGTGGAGATCGCGACGTCCGCTCCCGGAGATCGGGACCACGTCGCGATGGAAGTCCGTGACACCGGGCGGGGGATTCCAGCGGCGCTCCGGACGCGGATCTTCGAGCCGTTCTTCTCCACCAAGGAAGCCGGGCGCGGCACCGGGCTCGGGTTGTTCATCTCGGCGCAGATCGTCCGCGAGCACGGCGGGACCATCGACGTCGCCGGCGCCGAGGAGGGCGGCAGTGTGTTCCGGGTCGTCTTCCCGATTGCGGAGCCAGCCACGTGACGGCCCCGGCCACGCTGCTCATCGCCGACGACGATCCGGTGGCCCTGGATCTCCTCGCCGAGGTGCTGACGCGCGAAGGCTATCGGGTTCGCTCAGCCGCCAACGGAGAGGAGTGCCTTCACGTGGCCGAGGCGGAGCCCGTGGACCTCGCCATCGTGGACCTCCGCATGCCGGGGCTGGACGGTTTGCAGGTGATCCAGCGGCTCGCGGCCATCCAGCCGGGAGTGCCGGTGCTCGTGCTCACGGCCTTTGTGACCATTGACACGGCCATCGAGGCCATTCGGGCCGGCGCCTACGATTATCTGTCCAAGCCCTTCCGGATGGAGGAGATCAAGGTCGTCGTCCGGCGCGCTCTCGAGGCCCGCCGGCTGGCCAGTGAGAACCGGCAGTATCGCCGGGAGCTCGAGGGCCTGTACAACGTGCGGAACCTCCTGGGGCAATCGCCCCAGATGGTGGAGGTCTACAAGCTCGTGGCCCGGGTCTCCGGCCTCGACACCACGGTGCTCATCCAGGGCGAGACCGGGACCGGCAAGGAGCTGGCGGCCCGGGCCATCCACTACGCCAGCCCCAGGGCCGGGCGACCCCTCGTGGTCGTGGACTGCACGGCGCTCCCGGAGGGGCTCTTCGAGTCTGAGCTGTTCGGCCACGAGCGCGGGGCGTTCACGGGAGCGGTCTCGACCCGGCGCGGCCTCCTTGAGACATCCGATGGCGGCACCTGTTTCCTCGATGAGATCGGGGACCTCTCCCCCACCCTGCAGGCGAAGCTCCTGCGGGTACTCCAGGAGCGCGCCATACGGCGGGTGGGCGGCAACGAGGTCTTGCCGGTGAACGTGCGGATCATTGCCGCGACCAACCGGGATCTCGGCACGCGCGTCGCCGAGGGAGCCTTCCGCGAGGATCTCTACTACCGTCTGAACGTGGTGACCATTGTCCTCCCTCCGCTGCGGGAGCGGTCCCAGGATATCCCGCTGCTCGCCCAGCACTTCCTCGAGGAGTACGCGCGCGCCGCCGACAAGCCCACCCGGGGGTTTGCGCAAGAGACCCTCGCGGTGCTGTCCGGGTATCACTGGCCGGGCAACGTGCGCGAGCTGGAGCATGCCGTCGAGCGAGCCGTGGCGCTGTCGTCGTCGGAAGTGCTCGTGCCCGAGGATCTCCCGGACCTGCTGCGTCGAGGGCCAGAAGGCAACCTCCGCCTTCCCACGGCCACAATGACGCTCGACCAGGTCAAGCAGTGGTACGTTGCGAAGGTGCTCGAGGAGGCGGGGGGGAACAAGGTCCGCGCCGCCGAGATCCTCGGCATCGACCGGGGCACGCTCTACAGGCTCCTCAGGCGGCAGACAAGCGAGGGGGACCCGGACGAATGAGCCGGGCCGTGCTCTGTCTCGCGCTGGGTCTGCTGATCTCCGGCTGCGCGTCCGCGCCGTCAGATGGGGAGCGCGGAGAAATCATCCGGCGCATCCTCCCGTCCACGGTGCAGCTTCGCGCGGAGCGCCAGGGCGGCGCGCGCCGGGCCGCCTCGGGGGTCGTGCTGGCTTCGGACCCCGCGTCAGGCCGTTCCTGGATCATCACGACACGCCACTTCCTGGATCCGCCCGGGGCTCAGGAGGTGTACGTCAGCAGCCCTGGGCGAAAGGGGCGTACGAAGGCCGTGGTGGCCGCCGTGAGCCCGGACCTGGATCTGGCGGTGATCGAGGTGGACGGACTCAGCCTCCCACCCGTGAGATTCAAGGAGGTTGCCCGCCTCGGGGACGAGGTGTGGGTCGTCGCCTTTCCCTGGGGACGCCGGCTCACCGTGGTCTCCGGCGTGGTCAGTCAGCTCGTATCCCGTGAGGACGAGGTCCCCGTCGAGGGGACGGTGAGGATGGTCGACGCCTCCGTGAGCTACGGGGCGAGCGGGGGCGGGGTATTCGACGCCGAGAGCGGCGCGCTCATCGGCATCGTGGAGGGCTACCGCACGGCCAACGTCTCTCTCCCCGAGGCTCCCTCGCGGGTCGTGCCGGTGCCGGTCCCGGGGGAGACCACCGTCATCGCGGCCCGGACCATTCTTCGCTTCCTGACCGCTTCGGGGCTCGAGGCGATCGTGCCCAGATGAATCCCGGCGGGCAGACCGAACATGGCCTGCCCGCCGGCCCCGGCCGTCTGCGTGGTTACTCGGAGATCTGGATTTCCGTCACGACCTTCTGCCCGTCGCGCTCCTCGTAGGAGGCCTTCACCGAGGCGCCTTCCTTCAGCCCCTCGGCCGGGAGCCCCTCGGCCAGCCGGAGCTGGGTGCCGTCCTCGAGGACGAACATGCGCTCCGAGGCGTCGACCTTCTGGATCTTCCCGGAGATCTCCTCGGCCGCGGCGATGCCGACCCCGAGCCCCAGCAGCACAGCCAGCGCCAACCCCATCACGTTCTTCATGCTCTTCATGCGAACTTCCTCCTTGCTCTGCGGTGTGTGTGTGAACTGCCATCGACGTCACAGTCGACCGCTATCCAGAGCAAGCGAGGTGCCACTCGCGCGGCGCGCCCGGCCACCAGCGAATTCAGGCGGTTGGTGTCCTCGGCCTCGCCTTCGGACGGCCAGGCGTGTGGCAGGCCGGATCACCGTGTGGCGCATCGCCACATCGCGGGCGCAGCGACCCGGGGGGCGGCGGCAACGGCGACTACTGCGAGCGGCCGCGGCCGGAGATCTCCCACACCGCCTCGACCCTGTCCCCACGCATGGCGTAGAGACGATCGTAGAGGTTGATGGTCGGATCGCAGTGGGGCGGGAAGAACTCGACGAGATCACCGAGCCGCGGCGCGCGATCCGGGTCGACGATGGTGAGCCGCCCGTGCTCGTCCCCGGCCCACGAGTACTCGAGGCCCGGCCACTCGACCGCCTCGGGGACGAAGGGCTTGTCCGTGGAGAAGGCCTTGAACCCCGCGTCCACCATGGCCAGCTCGGCGCTCGGCCGGCTCACCACCGTGGTGAGCACCGTGAGCGCCATCTCGAAGCTGTCGTAGACCTTCCCGCCCCGGCTGCCGATCCGCCGGTAGTCGAGATCCATCACGCAGTACGAGCCCGACTGGAGCTCCGTCAGCCCCGGGAGTTCCACGTCGATATCGAAAGTGCCGCTGGAGCCCCCGCTCACGATCTCCACGGGCAGCCCGTGCTTGTCGAAGAGGTCGCGCGTCCTCATCAGCTTGCGCATCCACTTGAGCGAGGCGCGCCGGCGCGACTGCCAGCCCATCACGTGGGCGCATTGCCCGGCATACCCCTGGAGTCCGCGGAGGTTGAGCGCGGGCTCGTTCATGACCTGCCGTCCCAGGAAAAGCGCCGCCTCGCCGGGCTCGATGCCCGTGCGCCGGCCGCCGACCTCCACGTCCACCAGCACGTTGAGCACGCGTCCGGCGCGCGCCATGGCCTGCCCCAGCTCGCGCACGTTGTCCGCGTGATCCACGACGACCATGGTCTCGGCCTGGCGTCCGAGGACGTGCAGGAGCCGGCCGATCTTCTCCGCCCCCACCACTTCCGTGGTGATGAGGAGATTGCGGACGCCGGCGGCGGCCATCACCTCGGCCTCGCTGACCTTGGCCACGCAGACGCCGGCGGCGCCTGCGGCCACCTGCCGCCGGGCGATCTCCGGGCACTTGTGCGTCTTGGCGTGGGGGCGCAGCTTCTTGCCGGCGGACTTCACGTGGGCGGCCATCGTCTGGATATTGCGCTCGAAGCGGTCGAGGTCGAGGAGCAGCGCAGGCGTCGGGATCTCGGCTCGTGTCATGGCGCGAGGAGCTTACCATAGGAGGCGCGGGCGCCCGGGCTGTCGCCCGCCCGCGCCCTGCGGCTCGCTGCGCTCGGCCCTTCCCCGCGGCGCGGGCACCCGGGCTGTCGCGCGCCGCTGCCTCCCGTGTATGATGGGCGCCATGATGACACGCACGCCCATCCACCCCGGCACGGTCGACTGGTCCGGCGAGAACCCCGGCATGTATCTCAAGGAGGCGGCCGACGGCCCCTTCGTGACGCTCGTGAGCTTCTTCCGCGTCGTGCTCTCGCCCCACGGTCGCGGTCATGCCCTCGTCCTCCTCGAGGCGCCGATGCTCGACCGGAGCCTGCCGGAGGCGCTCAATGTCTGCGTGACCGACAACGAGCCCCTGGCCCGCTGGCTCGTCCAGGAGTTCGTCGCCCACTTCGGCGCCTTCCGCGGCGTCACGGCGCTCGAGGCCATGGCGTACCGGCCGCTCCAGGGCGTGGCGACCTCGGGCGATCAGCGCGCGAGCCACGTGGAGTGGGTGAAGGGCGACGGCGTCGAGGCCACGCTGGCCTGGGAGGGGCTGGGCCAGCCCTTCATCGTGGAGATGCCCGTGGACAGGTCGGCCACGGGGCGGCACGAGATGTTCAGCCTCTTCGTCGAGTCGGAGCGCGTGAACCCCCGGGTGAATGGCCGGCCCCTCAGGGGCCGTCCCTTCCCGCGCGACTTCGCCGGCAGGCGCAGCAGCACCGCCTTCCTGGCCTTCTCGGAAACATGGGTGCGCCCGTGAGCACACCGGCGCGGGCGTGGCGACAGCCCGGGTGCCCGCGCCTGGTGGTGCGCCCGTGAGCCGGTCGGGGCGGCCGTTCCTGCAGATTCCCGGCCCCACGCTTGTGCCCGAGCGCATCGTGCGGGCCATGTCCGAGTCCATCATCGATCATCGGGGTCCGCGCTTCGCGGCCCTCGTTCGCGAGTGCCTGGATGGGCTCAAGGGGATCTTCCAGACGGAGCGCGGCCACATCGTCCTCTACCCCGGCTCGGGGACGGGGGCGTGGGAGGCGGCGCTGGTCAACACGCTCTCGCCGGCGGACCGGGTCCTTGCCTGCGTCAACGGCCACTTCTCCACGGGCTTCGCCAGGGTGGCTGCCGCCTACGGCATCGAGGTGGATCGGGTCGAGGTGCCCTACGGCGCTGGCATCCCCGCGGCCGGGGTCGAGGCGCGGCTCAGGGCCGACGGCGGGCACCAGATCCGCGCCCTGCTCGCGGTGCACAACGAGACCTCCACCGGCGTCACCTCCGACATCCGCGCCTTGCGCCGGGCCATGGACGCCGCACGGCATCCGGCCCTGCTTCTCGTGGACACGGTGTCGTCGCTGGCCTCCATCGACTTCCGCATGGACGAGTGGGGTGTGGACGTGACTCTCACCGGGCCGCAGAAGGGGCTCATGCTCCCGCCGGGCATGGCCATCCTCGCCGTGAGCGACAAGGCGCTCGCCGCCAGCGAGAAGGCCAGGTGCCCCCGCTCCTACTGGGACTGGGCGCCTGTCCTCGAGCGGAACAAGCGCGGTGAGTTCCCCTATACCCCGGCCACCGCCCTCCTCTTCGGGCTCCGCGAGGCGCTCCTGATGCTGAACGAAGAGGGCCTCGCCAACGTCTTCCAGCGCCACGCGCGGCTGGCCGAAGCCTGCCGCCTGGCCGTGCGGGGCATGGGGCTCGAGATCCTCTGCCGCAACCCCGCCGAGTACTCGAGCACGCTCACCGCCGTCGTCATGCCGGCGGGCTCGGACTCGGACGCCTACATCGCCCACGCCAACACGACGCTCGGGATGTCCCTCGGCGTGGGCCTCGGCGAGGCCAAGGGCAGGGTCTTCCGAATCGGCCACCTCGGCAGCCTCAACGAGCTGGAGCTTCTCGGCGGACTCGCCGGGGTGGAGATGACGCTCCGGTCCTTCGGCGTCGCCGTGCCCCTCGGCGCGGGCCTCGCCGCCGCGGAGGCGTACCTCCTCCAGACTGGCTGACGGCGTCTGCCCGCGGACCCGCCTCCTCGTCGGCCATGCCCAGGAAGACGCTCCTCGTCGTCGCTCCGGGGCTCCCGGACTTCGACCGCCAGGCTGGATCGCGGCGCCTCTATTCCTGGCTTCGGATCCTCGCCACCGAAGTGGTGATCAAGGCTATTGACCTTCGCGGTCGCGGCGTGACACCATGGCGACAGTATTGCCCACCGAGAACAGGAGGCGGCCATGGCGACGAACGGGAAGGTGATGCTGATCGTTCCCCGCTTCGATTACGCGCTGCACTCCTGGCTCGAGAAGAAGTTCGACGGGGACCCCGACGTGCTCGTGGTGCGGGACCGCCGCTTGGCGCAGCGCCGCCAGCGCCCCGAGATGCGCTACAGCGACCGGCGCCACAGCGACCGGCGCCAGACCGATCGCCGGGGACTCGATCTCAACCGCACGGGCGTCATCGTTCCGATCAAGACGGCCGCATCGCTCGGCTCGTCCTGACCTCGGCGCTGGGCTTCCCTTCCTAGCCGACGCTCACCTGATCGCTCAGCTCATTGGTGTCGTCCCTGCGCCGGGGGAAGTGCCGGCACAGCAGCTCGCCCACTTCACGCACCGCGTGGATGAGCCCGTCGCGGGAGCGCTGCTCGCGGAAGTGTGACGTGATCGCGTCCACGAGGCGCTGCCAGTATTCCTCTCCGACCCGCCCATGGATCCCCGCATCCCCGATGACTGCGAGCCTCCGGTCCCCGACGGCGACGTAGATCAGGACGCCGTGGCGCCCGGCCGTCCGGTGCATGCCGAGCCGCTCGAAGACCTTCACGGCCTGCACCATCGGATCGCCGGGGCACCGGGCGTCGAGGTGCACGCGGATCTCGGCCGAGGTGCGGGCTTCCGCCTCGGCGACAGCGCGCGCCACCCTGTCGAGGTCGGCCTCGCTCATGAAACGGCGGACCCAGCGCGGATGGCGCGCCATCACCAGCTCCCGCTCGCGCCGCCGCCGCCGAAGCCGCCGCCGCCCCCGCTGAAGCCGCCGCCTCCGGAATCGCCACCACCGGACCCCCCGCTCCCGAAGCCGCCACCGCCGAGCCCGCCGCCGAACCACGGCCAGAAGACGCTGCCCGAGCGGCGCCCGGCGCGCGACTTCGCGGAGTGCCAGCCCTTCGCTCCACCGGTCCACCCGTAGCGGCGTTCATCCGCCCTCTCCTTGAGCCCCATCACCACAGTGGCGAGGACCATCACCACGACCCCGATGACGATCGCCCATGGGATGAGGGGGAGCAGGCCCCGCGGTGCGGTGGACGCCGGGCCGCCCCGATACGTCCCGGCAATCGCCTGGTCGATGGCGTCGAGCCCGTCGCTGATGCCGTCGGCGATCCGCCCCTGGCGGAAGCGCGGCGCCACCACGTCACGGATGATGGCTGCGCTGAGCGCGTCGGTGAGGGTGGCCTCGAGCCCGTAGCCGACCTCGACGCGCATCTTCCGGTCGTCGAGGAAGACGAGGAAGATGACGCCGTTGTCGAGGCCCTTCTGGCCGATCCGCCAGGCCTGGGCGAGGCGGATCGAGTAGTCCTCCAGGCTCTCGCCGGCGAGCGTTCGGAAGATGGCGACCACGACCTGGTTGCGACTGTCCCGTTCGCGCGCCGCGAGCTTCTGCTCGAGACGCTCGCGCTCCGAGGGCGACAGGGCGCCGGCATAATCGTTGACGTGCCGGAGGGGGGGCGGGGGGACGCTGAGCGCGGCCTGGGCCGGGGACGCGGAGAGGACGAGCAGCAGGACAGCGGTCGCGAAGCGCAGGAGCACGGCACGCCCTCGGCCGCGGCCGCCCGGGCGGCGGCTAGAATTTGACCCTGGGGACGGCCTCGCTGCCCGGCGCCGCCTCGAAGAAGGCCTTGTCCCTGAAGCCGGCGAACGAGGCCACGAGGCTGCCCGGGAAGAGCCTGAGGCGCGTGTTGTACTCGCGGACCGATTCGTTGAAGCGGCGGCGCTCCACGGCGATGCGGTTCTCCGTGCCCTCGAGCTGGCTCTGGAGCGCCAGGAAGTTCTGGTTGCTCTTGAGATCAGGGTAGCGCTCCACCACGACCAGCAGCCGGCTGAGGGCTCCGCCCAGCTCGCTCTGGGCCTGCTGGAACTTCTGCAGCGCCTGCGGATCGTTGAGCAATTCGGGCGTGGCCTTGATCCCCGCCACGCTGGCCCGGGCCCGCGTGACCTCGTCGAGCACGGTGCGCTCCTGGGCGGCGAAGCCCTTGACGGTCTCCACCAGGTTCGGCACCAGGTCGGCCCGGCGCTGATAGACGTTCTGCACCTGCGCCCACTTCTCCTTGACGTCCTGATCGCGGGCCACCAGGTCGTTGTTGACGCCGACGGCCCACCCGATGCCGCCGAGCACCACGAGCACGATCACGCCGAGCACGATGAGGACTGTCCTGTTCATGGCCCGATTATACCTTCCGCCGTCAGAGGTCGTTGCCGGAGTAGGACTGGTTGAACGACTTGTTGCAGAGGGGAAAGTCCGGGACGATGTTCTTGAGCAGGGCGTAGGACAGGGGCCGCCAGTTGAGGAAGGACGGGTCGAGGATCTTGACGCGCCAGAGCCTCCCGTCCGCTCCCGCCATGACCCAGTGGATGATGGCGCCCCGCCACCCCTCGACCATGGAGAAGGCCGGCGCGAAGGCGGGCAGCTCGCCCAGGGGAGCCGCCAGCGGCCCCCGCGGCAGCCGCTCCACCGCCTGCCGGATCAGCCCTGCCGACTCGCGCGCTTCCTCGATCCGCACGAGCGTCCGCGCCTTCACGTCGCCCGCCTCGAAGACCGGCACGCGGAACGACAGCTCGGCATAGGCGGCAAAGGGGTGGTCGCGGCGGACATCGGTGTCGATCCCGGAGGCGCGGGCGACGTAGCCGAGGACGCCGTGGTCGCGCGCGGTCCGGGGGGTCAGCCGGCCGGTGCCCTCGATCCGGTCCATGACCAGCGTGTTCTCGAGGGTCAGCCCGACGATCTCCTCGAAGTCGCGAAGGGCGGACTCCACCTCCGCCGGCAGGTCGAGCCTCGCCGGCAGGTCCCCCCCGACGCCTCCAGGGACGATCCCGCCGCGGAGGAGCCGATTCCCGGTGAGCTGCTTGTTCAGGCGCAAGAGCCGCTCGCGGATCCGGAAGCAGTGGGAGTGCGCGACCGCGTACCCCGTGTCGTTGGCGATCATGCCGACATCGGCCACGTGGTTGTAGAGCCGCTCCATCTCCAGGAGGACGACGCGCAGGTACCTGGCGCGCTCCGGCACGGTCATCCCCGCCGCGGCCTCCAGGGCCTGGCAGTAGGCGAGCGAGTGGCCGATGGTGGTGTCGCCGGAGATGCGCTCGGCCAGCTCCACGCCGGCCGCGGGCTCCCGACCCTCGAAGAGCTTCTCGGTGCCCTTGTGGGTGAAGTACAGGCGCGACTTCATGTCGATGATCGTCTCCCCCACGACGCTGAAGCGGAAATGGCCCGGCTCGATGATGCCGGCGTGGACCGGCCCCACCGGGATCTCGTACACGCCCTCGCCGCCCACCTCGGTGAAGGGGAAGGCCTGCCCGTCGTCGCTGAACTCGCGCGCGCCCGCGTCCTTCCGGAGCGGGAAGTAATCCGCCGGCCAGAAGCCGTGGCGCACGAGGGGCCGGGGGTCGGGGTGGCCCTCGGCGGTGATGCCGAAGAGGTCGTAGATCTCGCGCTCGAAGCGCGAGGCCGGGTAGTGGAACGTGGCCAGCGAGCCGAGCGCGGGGGCGTCGGCGGGCACGGCGGCCGTGGCGTGGAGGAACCAGGGCTCCCGTTCGGGCGCGAAGAGATAGTGGACCTCGAAGACCCCGCGGTCCGCGCGCCGGTCGGCGGCGGCCATGAAGACCAGCTCGGCGCCGAACCCCCTGCGGAGTAGCACGGCCAGCGCGGCGACGGCAAGTGGGCGGACCGAGCAGTGCAGCTCGTTGCCCCGCACCACGCGCAACTCGGCCACGCGGTCGGCGAGCGTCTCGGTCAGCGCCTCCGTGAGCTCGGACAGACGGATCATCGCCCGGCGATCTCCACGATCCGCTCCAGCAACACCTGCAGGGGGGCAGGCAGCGTGAGCCCGAGGCCGACGAGCGCCACCACACAGAGGCCGAGCGGAACCAGCGGCCAGCCGTTTCCCTCTCCCACCGTCACGCCCGGCGCGGGCGCGCCGTAGAGCATCCGATTGAGGTGGCCGATCATCGAGACGAAAGCCACGGCGAGCAGCGCCAGGACGAGCCCCATCAGCCACGGCCGGCCCGCCGCGAAGCCCGCGCGGAAGAGCGCGAACTCGGAGATGAACAGGCCGAAGGGGGGCAGCCCGACGACGGCCAGCACCCCGGCCGCGAACAGGCCGCCCGTCCACGGCATGACCGTGAGGAGGCCCGACACCCGGCCGATCTCGGTGGTGCGGTACCGGTGGAGCACCCGCCCCGCGAGGAAGAACATCATCGACTTCGCCAGCGTGTGGTTGACCAGGTGCAGCATCGCGGCGAACGTCCCGAGGGGCCCCAGCGCCAGTCCCACGCACATGAGCCCGGTGTGCTCGATGCTGGAGTACGCGAGCATGCGCTTGTAGTTCTGCTGGACCACGAGGCTGAACGCCGCGATGACGAGCGAGAGGACGCCGAGGGCGATGAAGAGCCCGTCCGTGAACCGCGTCCCCACCGCCGCGTTCACCACCGCCTCCCATCGGATCACCGCGTACAGCGCCACCGCGAGCAGCACACCCGACATCATGGCGGAGAGCGGCGCGGGCGCCTCCGAATGGGCATCCGGGAGCCACGTGTGCATGGGCGCCAGCCCCGCCTTCGTGCCGTAGCCGATGAGAATGAAGACGAACGCGAGCTGGATCACCTGCGGGTGGAGACGCGACGCCGAGGCCATCAGCACCGTCCAGTTCAGCGCCCCCTC
Source organism: Candidatus Rokuibacteriota bacterium (assembly GCA_016184305.1). Classification (GTDB taxonomy): domain Bacteria; phylum Methylomirabilota; class Methylomirabilia; order Rokubacteriales; family CSP1-6; genus UBA12499. Next base: position 14,232 of record JACPCX010000123.1, read on the forward strand.
GCGGTGGCCGGCCAGATTGACGAAATCGAAGTAGCCCAGCACGGTTCCCCCGAACGCCAGGGCGATGCCGACCGAGCCGATCAGGATGTACTTCCACGAGGCCTCGACCGAGGCCTTCGTCACGTGGAGCGGGATGAGCATGGCCGAGGTGATCGTGGTCGCCTCGATGGCGATCCACATGAAGCCGACATTGTTCGACGTCACCGCGAAGAGCATGGTGAACGTGAACAGGTTGCCGAAGATGCGGAACCGCCGGGCCTGCGCGCCGTCGTAGCCGTCGTCGCCACCCATCCCCGGGCCGAGCCAGGCCGCCAGCGCGCCCACCACGCTGACGCACAGCGCGAGCAAGGTCGAGAGCGCGTCGGCCCGCAGGAACTCCGCGGGGCCCGAGGTCAGCACATCACCCGCCAGGATGTGGCCCCAGAGGGCTACCGCCGCTCCGATGGAGAGGAGGGACAGCAGGGCATTCGCCCATCCGACAACCTGCCGATAGGGCTTCACCGCCACGGCGAGCAGCGCTCCGAGGAGGGGCGGCGCAAGGAGCATCGCGAATGTCTTCACGGTCCCTTAATGCCTCAGGCGGTTGAGCTGTTCCACGTCAATGCTCTCGAAGGTCTCGTGGATCTGATAGATGAAGATCTGCATGACGAGGAATCCCATGAGCACATCCAGGAACACGCCGATCTCGACGATCAACGGGATCCCGTACGTCCCCAGAACCGCCAGCAGGGCGAGCCCGTTCTCGAGCATCAGGAACCCGATGACCTGGGTCAGCGCCTTCTTCCGGCTCATCACGACGAACAGGCTCACGAGCACCAGCCCCATGGCGAGCGGCATGCCCGCCCGTGTCGGCAGCTGACTCAGCGCGACGAGCGGCCGCGTGATGGCGTAGCCGAACAGCACGAGCAGCCCGGAGACGACCAGCGACGTCGCCGTGTTGACGTACGGCTCCAGCTCGCGCTCGGCCGCGAAGCGCCGCTCCATCCGCCGGAGGAGCCGGGGGATCGCGACCCCCTTGAGCAGGAAGAGGCCTCCCGCGACCCAGTACAGCTCGTGGTCATTGCCGAAGTAGCCGACGGTCGCCGTCACTGCCGACAGCACGGTGGACTGCCACACGAAGGCGTTGATGTAGGCGGTGACGCCCCGCCGCCAGAGCAGGATGAGCCCGAAGATCAGCACCAGGCTCGAGCCCAGAACGCAGAGCTGGGAGAACGCGCCGTCCATGCGCTACTTCAGGAGGAACGACGAGGTGACCGCGAGCAGCGCCAACACGAACGACGCGCTCAGCAGCTCCGGCACCCGGAAGAGGCGGAGCTTCGCGATGCGTGTCTCGAGCACGGCCACCGCCCCCGCCAGGACCACGAGCTTGGCCAGCAGGCTGCCCACCGCGACGGCGAGCGTCCCCGGCGTCAGGGCCATGGACACGCCCCACGGGACGAAGAGGTTGCCGAGCAACGAGAAGAAGATCAGCAGCTTGACCGCCGCCGCCCACTCGATGAGGGCGAGGTAGCGCCCGGAGTACTCGAGGACCATCGCCTCGTGGATCATCGTCAGCTCGAGGTGCGTCGCCGGGTTGTCGATGGGGAGGCGTCCGGTCTCGGCGAGGGTCACGATGAACAGCGCGGCGAACGCCAGCAGATGGCCGGGGCTCAGCGCCGCTCCCGGATCGGTCATGGTGCGCGCCGCGATCTGGCCGAGATTGGTGGAGCCCGCGCCGAGGGCGAGGGCGAAGATCGCCAGCGCGACGGTGGGCTCGGCGAGGGCGGCGACGGTCATCTCGCGGCTGGCGCCCATCCCCCCGAACGGCGAGCCCGGGTCAAGTCCGGCGAGCGAGAGGAAAAAGGTGCCGAGCAGGAGGAGGTAGACGACGACCAGCAGGTCGCCGACCCCGTCGAACGGGAGCGGCACCGCGAGGATCGGCACGAGGAACGTCACCGCCACGGTGCTCGCAAAGACGACGAACGGCGCCGCCCGGAAGAGCCAGGACGCGTTGCTCGAGACGACGACCTCCTTCCGGAACAGCTTGGCCAGCTCCCGGTACGGCTGCCAGGCGGGCGCGCCGCGCCGGTTCTGCAGCCGCGCCTTCATCCACCGGACCAGCCCGACCAGACCCGGGGCAAGCAGGAGCGCCAGCCCCGCCTGTGCGACCTCGAGCACGTACCCGATCATGTCCTCCACCTCGCCACCGTGAGCAGGACCAGCAGCGCGAGCGTCATGTACACGAGGTAGAGGTGCACGGACCCCCCCTGGAGCCGGCGGACGCGCGTGGCCGCCCCGCGGAGGCCGTGCAACAGCGGATCGTAGAGGACCCGCTCGAACCACGGGTGGATCTCGCTCCGGTACTCGATCGACTGCACGAAGTACTTCGACGCCGGGTGGAAGTCGATGGACAGATCCCGGGACGGGCGATACAGCTCGGCGAAGACGCGCCTCAGCGGCTCGGCGAAGGCGGTCGCGGTGTACTCCATGCGAGCCGTCTGGCCGATGCGGCCGCAGCCCCACGTGTCGGCCACGCGCAGCCGCCGGTCGGCGCCCAGGACCCGCAGCAGCAGGCGGACCAGGGCCAGCAGCAGGACGAGCCCGAGCGCCAGGAGGGGCGCCGACATCTGCCCGAAGGTTCCCGTCACGTGGAGGGGCAGGACCAGGGTGAACGCCACCGCGGTGGGGGCGAGGCCGCCGAGCCCCGCGAGGCTCGACCCGAGGAGGGGGACCACCGCGAACGGCGCCAGCCCGAGCCCCACGCACATCAGCACCAGCGAGACCATGCCGACCTGCATGGACCGCGGAGCCTCGTGCGCGTGGTCGGCTTCCGGAGATCGCGGGATGGCAAGGAACGTGATCCCGAAGGCCTTGACGAAACAGGCCGCGGCAAGGCCGCTGGTGAGCGCCAGCATGGCCACCGCGATCGGCATGATCACCGCGACCTCGGGCTGGGGGATCGCCGATCCGCCGAGCAGGGCCTGGAACACCAGCCATTCCGAGGCGAACCCGTTGAGCGGGGGCAGGGCCGAGATGGCGCACGCTCCGACGAGGAAGAAGAACGCGGTCCGCGGCATCCGCTTGATCAGCCCGCCCATCTCCTCCATGTTGCGCGTGCCCGTCGCGTGGAGCACCGACCCGGCGCCCATGAACAGCAGCCCCTTGAAGCAGGCGTGATTGATCGTGTGATACAGGCCGCCGACGATGCCCAGGGTGGCGAGCGTGGTCAGCCCGTAGCTCTGGAACATGAGGCCCGCCCCGATCCCGATGAAGATGATGCCGATGTTCTCGACGGAGTGATAGGCGAGCAGCCGCTTGAGATCGTGCTCCATCAGGGCATAGAGCACCCCGACGAGCGCCGAGACGGTGCCCAGGCCGAGGACGAGGCCGCCCCACCACGGGGGCCCGCCCCCGAGCAGGTCGATCGTCACGCGGAGGAGGCCATAGACGCCCATCTTGATCACGACGCCCGACATCAGCGCCGACACGTGGCTCGGGGCGACGGGATGCGCCATGGGCAGCCACACGTGCAGCGGGACGACGCCCGCCTTGGCGCCGAAGCCGAAGAGCGCCAGCACGAAGGCCGCGTCGCGGACCTGGGGCGCCAGGGACGCCGCCCGCATGGCCGCGAAGGAGGACGTCAGCTCGCCAGCGGACAGGAGGAGGAACATCGCCACGAGGGCGGCGAAGCCGGCGTGCGTGATGGCGATGTACCAGTTGGCGGCCCGGACCGTCCCCGGCCGATCGTGTTCCGTGAGCACCAGCAGGTAGGCCGACAGCGACATGGCCTCCCAGGCCATGAGAAAGGTCAGGGCGTTGTCGGCCATCACCTGCACGCTCAGGGACAGCAGCAGGACGCTCAGCAGCGCGCCGAGCCGCCGGAGGGAGTAGCGCCCCTCGTACGCTTCCGAATAGCCGAAGCCGTACACCGCGACCGCGGCGCCGACCACGCCGATGACGATCAGGAAGAACGCGCTCAGGCCGTCGATGCGAAGCGCGAAGCCGGTCAGCGGCAGGAACGACGCGGTGAAGGTCGGCGCGAGCCCGGCGCCGAGACAGACGGCGCCCAGCAGAAGCCCGGCCAGGGCGCCCACGAGCGCGCATCCGGCGACGAGCCCGCGCCCGAGCGCTCCGCGGGCACCGAGCGCCGCGAGGGCCCCGGCGGCGTAACCCGCAAGCATCACCGCGAGCAGGAGGGGCACGGGGGCCATCTCACATCCCCTCGCGGTACTCGATGGACGGGACGACATACCTGGACTCGGGATGGAAGGTGAGGACGCACAGAAGAATCATCGGCGGCCGATCGCGGCGAGGATGCCCCGGAGGATGTCGGTCGGCTCCGGGGGGCATCCGTCGACGAAGACGTCGACCGGGATGATCTGGTCCACGCTGCCGGCCACGGCGTAGCTGCCCTGGAAGACCCCGCAGGTCCGCGCGCAGTCCCCCACCGCCACCACCAGCTTGGGCGCCGGCGTCGCCTCGTAGGTCTTCAGCAGCGGCACCGCCATGTTCCGCGTCACCGGGCCCGTCACCAGGAGCATGTCGGCGTGACGGGGCGAGGCGACGAAGTGGATGCCGAAGCGCTCGCTGTCGTACACGGGGCCCGTGAGCCCGGTGATCTCGAGCTCGCACCCGTTGCACGAGCCTGCGTCCACCTCCCGGATGGCGACCGCCCGGCCGAACAGCCGCCGGACGCGCGCATCGACTTCGTGGAGGAGGCGGACGACGTCGGCCCCGCCCGGCGGCAGGGGCTCGGTGGCGAGGCCGACCTGGAAGATCTTGGAGAAGAGGCGCATCTACCGGCGGCGCGCCTCCCGGCGCAACTCGCGAAGGATCGTCTGCGTGCTACTGAATATCCTAATATTCCGCTGCTGTCTAATATTCCGCTGCTGTCAATCGTCCTGCGCTGTCATCCATTGCCGGTAGCGCTCCGCCCGCTCGCGGAAGACAGACCCGTTGCAGCCGGCGCCGCGCCCAGGCTCCTGTGAACCGCGGGGACAGCTCTCTAGCCCGGCTTCACGAGAAAGTGGGCGCGGCGATTCGAGCTCCAGCACGTCTCGTTCTTCTCGGAGCACCCCGGATGCTCCTCCCCATAGCTCACCGTGGTGATGCGGGTGGCCGGGACGCCCTGTCCGACGAGGAAGTTCATGGTCGCTCGCGCGCGCCGCTCGCCCAAGGCCAGGTTGTACTCGTTGGTTCCTCGCTCGTCGCAGTGGCCCTCGATGAGCACCAGGACCGCCGGATCTGCCTTGAGCCACCGGGCACTCGCCTCGAGGATGCGCGCGTCCCCGGGACGGATGTCGTATCGGTCGAAGTCGAAGTGGATGTCCTTGAGCTGCGACACGGCCGTGAACTCCGAGGGATGTGCGGGCTTCGCGCGGGCGCTCGCCGCGGGTGTGGCGGTCGGGCCGGCGGCCGGCCCTGCCCCGCCGGAGGCGCGCGCTTCCGCCCTGCCGGCCTGGGGCGTCCCGGCTGCGGGGGCCGGGCTCGCCGCGGCGGGCGCCCGGGGCGATACCGCCAGCTGGGCGGGCTGCTTCGCGCATCCCTGGGTCGTGAGGAGGACAGCAAAGGCTCCCAGCGCGACTAGCTCCAGTGCCAGCATGTGCGACCGCCGCTCACCCAACATGGCTCCTCCTCGTTCGCGTTCGGTTCGCGTTCGCGCGTCCTGTGACCGCCCTCCGTGGCCGGGCAGCATACATCCCGGCATGGAGCGTGGCAAACCGTGTGCCACTGCATCGGGCGCTTTCGTCTTGATGAGTTACGCGGGGCCCGAGTCCGCGAGATCCCCGCCCGGCGTCAGGCGCTGCAAATCCTGCGGCCATCTGCCGAACAGTTCCGGAACGCTTGCGGCCCCCCACCTCGTAACCGAATGATCACCCTGCGCTTTCCGCTGCTCGTCCAAGATGGCACACCCCTTGCCGAACTGACGGATGGAGGTATGCCGTCATGCTCTTGAGAGTCTTTGGCGCGCGGCCGGGGCGGGAGCGCGAACTTCTCGACTGCCTGCGAGATCTTGCTGCCCGGATGATCCAGCAGCGCACCCTGGATGCCGTGCAGATCTGCCAGTACGCCGACAGGGTCGATCGCGTCGTCTGGATCGAGGATCGCCGCACCGCTCCGGGATCCGAACGCTTCCTCGAAGCGGAGGGGGCCGCAACCTGGGCAACGACCCTCGTGGACGGGCTTGTCTCGCAGGCGTTCGAGATCGTTGATGGCTATTACCATTACCCTCTACCGCGCTGTCGGGTGTGGAGCCTCGAGGTGGCGCCGGGAGCGGGCCGGGAACAGGACACGCTCACGGGTTTCCTGGACCTGTCGCGTGCGGTATCGGCGGACCCCTCGGTGGCCGGGCTGTCGATCTACCGCAACCTGGGCGAGCCGTGCCGCTTCCTGGTCTTCGTGGCCCTGAAGGACGGCGTGGTCCCTTCCGGCCCTTTCGTCACAGCGGCTCCCCCGGACAGCTGGCGGCCCCTGCTGGTCGTCTGGACGATGGGGCGCCTCTCGAGCGGCCGCGATCCTCGCGGGCCCGCCGCGTCGGGCCGCCATCCGAGGGCGACGTTCTGGGCGCGTACGATGCCGGTTGTCGCTGTGGGACCAGCAGAGGAGGGCGAATGATCATGACCGAACTGTCTCGCACCACCTCACCGGGCGGGGAGGCCCGCGACCAGATGATCTATGTCATCACGTGCGGGATGTGTGGACAGACTTGGCAGCGAGTGACCGCTCAGGATGGCCAGGTCATCGGCTGCATTTTTTGCGGATGCCACGGGCCCCTCCGTCTCGGCGTCGCGCCCTCGGACGGCGGTGCCCGTGGGCACGGGCGGAGAGAGGCGTGGCTTCACGCGGCCGGGGAGGTCGCGGAGTGAAACGTCCCACGAGTCCCGGTCCCGGCGAAGCGGCTGCAGCTCTCCAGGCTCAGGCGGATCGGTGATGGGGTACTTCTTCGGGCGCCTGCCGATCTCGCTCGACCCGGTCGTGACCCGAAAAGAGTATCTCGACGCGAGTGACCGCGCGTTTGAGTCGCTCGCGCACGAAGCGGACCGTCGGGACACCGCGTACCGGCATGCTCTTGACTACCTCGCGGCGGGCCGCCCGGCACGGGCCGCCCGCGCCTTCTCATCGTTGCTCGGGCCGCGGCCACGCGATCCGGCCCTTCACCGCATGCTGGGGATCAGCCACTTCCGCGCAGGGAATGCTCGGCTCGCCGCGCGCCACCTCGAGACGGCTCTCATGTTGCTCACCCGCGCCGAGAGCCCGGGCATCCCCCTCGTTCGCACGCTCCGGATCGAGGTCGAGGCCTCCGTCGTGCGGCTGGCCCTCGTGGCTGCGTACGAACGGCTCGGTCATCGGGCGGGTGTGATTCGCTGCCTCTCCCAGAACCGGCCGCTGACCTGGCCCATCCCCTCCCGCCGCGGCCTGTGAGCCCACCATCGATTGCTGGACTGCTGCAAGAGTTGCAGCGGCGGTGCCCGACTCGCTCGGACAGGAGGTTGGGCTACTCGATGTGATACTGGCGCAGCTTGTAGTGCAGGGCCCTTGCGCTGATCCCGAGGATCTTGGCGGCCCGCTCGCGGTGCGAGGTAACCTCCTGGAGCGTCTTCCTGATCACCTGCTCCTCCATCGCGTGGAGCGGGAGCCCGAGAGGGATCGTGATGCTTCGCTCCGGTGGCGACCCGGTCATGACGGTGGACGGCAAGTGAACGGGGCGGATGACGCGGGCTCCAACGGTGACGACCAGCCGCTCCACGAGATTCCGGAGCTCCCGGACATTGCCCGGCCAGGCATGCTCGCGCAGCATCTGGAGGGCCGCAGCCGAGAGGGACTTCTCAGGGCGGCCGTACTGGGTACAGAACTCTCGAACAAATGCGGTGGCGAGCAGGGGGATGTCCTCCGGCCGCTCGCGAAGAGCGGGCAGAGTGATGGGCACCACGGCCAGCCGGTAATACAGGTCCTCGCGGAAGGTGCCACCCTTCGCGGCCTCCGCGAGGTCTGTGTTCGTGGCAGCGATGAAGCGGACGTCGACCGCGAGCGGCCGGTCCCCGCCCAGCCGGCGGACCTCCCGCTCCTGCAGCGCCCGGAGGAGATCGACCTGCGTCTTGGGGCTCATCTCGCTGACCTCGTCCAGGAACAGGGTCCCGCCGTTCGCCTGCTCGATCCGCCCGGCCTTGGCGCCGATGGCACCCGTGAAGGCGCCCCGCTCGTAGCCGAACAGTTCCGACTCGACCAGCGTCTCCGGCAACGCGCCGCAGTTCAGCGTCACGAACGGGCCCGCGTGCCGCGAGCTCCGACCGTGGATCGCCCGTGCCACAAGCTCCTTCCCGGTCCCCGACTCGCCCATGATGAGCACCGTGGCCAGGGTGGGCGCCACCTGCCGCACCGCCTCGTACACCTGCCGCATCCGAACGCTGCGTCCCACGATCAGGCCGAAGGCGGCCTTGATCGCGACCCGCTCTCGAAGCTGCTGCACCTCCTGCCTCAGCGCCCTGTGCTCCAGGGCCTTCGCCACGAGGTGCAGGAGCCGCTCCGGATCGACGGGCTTCGCGAGGTAGTCGTAGGCGCCCAGTTTCATCGCCTCGACGGCGCTCTCGACGCTCCCGTAGGCCGTGAGGAGGATCACCTCCGCCTCCGGGAAGTGTCGCTTGGCGGCTTTCAGGACCTCCAGTCCCCCGGTCCCGACCATACGCAGGTCGGTGATCACCAGGTCGAACCGCCCGTCCTGGAGCCCGGCGAGCGCCTCCTCACCGCTGGCCGCCGCCACGACCTCGTGGCCCGCCTTCTCGAGGATCTTGGCGAGCGCCTCGCGGATGTTGCGCTCGTCGTCGACGACGAGGACGCGACCGGCCATCACCTCGTCTCGCGCCGTCTCCCGGACCCGCCGGATGGGAGCCGGATGATCATCGTGGTCCCGCTCCCGAGATGGCTCTCGACGTCGATGCTGCCGTCGTGCCCCTGGACGATCCGGTGAGCGATCGGCAAACCGAGACCGACCCCGGTGGGCCGCGTCGTGAAGTACGGGTCGAACACGTGAGGAAGGACGTCCTCGGCGATCCCGGGTCCTGTGTCCCTCACGGTCACCTCGGCCCAGTCGCCGTCCCTTCGCGTCGCCACCCCGAGAGAGCCCCCGGTCGGCATGGCCTGGAGCGCGTTGATCATCACGTTGAGGAAGACCTGGGAGAGCTGTCCCTCGTCGCCGGGGATCGTCGTGAGATCGGGATCAAGGCGGGTCTCGATGGCGATGCCGTGGCCCGCAGCCTCGAAGGCGACCAGGCCGAGGACGCGCTCGACGAGGGCAGCGATGTCGACCGGCTTGATCTCGGGCACCGAGGGCTTCGAGAAGCGGAGGAAGTTCTCCACAATTCGATCGAGGCGCTGCAGCTCGGATCGGAGCACGTCGAGGTATCCGCCGACCGCGTTCCCGGAGGGCGGCCCGGGCGCGAGCTCGGCCTGGAGCAGATGGAGGTTGAGGCCCAAGGCATGGAGCGGGTTCTTCACCTCGTGGGCCACTCCGGCTGCGAGCGTGCCCAGCGCGGCCAGCGTGTCGGATCGCCGAAGCTGCGCCTCGAGCCGGCTCACCTCCGTGATGTCGCGGAGCAGCACGACCAGGCCGTCCGTCTGGCCGGACTCGTCCCGCAGATCCGACGCCGAGGCGCGCACGGTTACCCGCCGGCTTCCCTCCGCCGCCAGCGCGAAGTCCCGTTCCTGAAGGAGGCGATCTCCTGAGAGGGCGCCGAGGACCCACGCGGTGAGGTCAGGGGCGCTCTGCAGCGCTTCGCCCACGGGCCGCCCCCTGATCGCTGACGCTCGGAGACCCAGAAGGCGCTCGCCCGGGCCGTTCAGCGAGGTGACGGCGCCGCGCGCGTCGAGGGTCAGGACGCCCGTCGGGATGCTCTCCAGGATGTTCCGCATCAGGCTCTTGACGCGCTCGAACGTCTCGGTGACGGCCCGGTAGTTCTGGTACGCGCCGAACAGGACGATGCCGATGGCCGCGAGCACGAGGAGCGCCGCGAAGGCCGCGACCAGTTCCGGCCAGCCCAGCCCCCGGACGAGGCTGGAGGGACCCGGGGTGGGAGCAGGAAGTCCCGAGGTCAGGAGCCGGTGCCGCTCGTACTGGATCCCGACGGCGAGCCCGGCAGCGAGAAGGAGGGCGACCAGGGCAAACGCGGAGAGCGACACCCAGATGGGGACATATCCGAGGCGCGGCTGGCCAGGGCGAAACATTCAGCCCGCGAGGACGGACCGTTCACTCGCGGCCCGCTCACGCCACGTCATCGTCCCGATCGTCGCGAGAGCGCAGCAGCTGGCTTCTTCCCATCCCGTCTGGTCATCTGGAGGGGCACTCGGGGTCACTGTAACACCCGCCTCTGCGTCGGGGAAGCGGGTCACCAACGCGATGCTCACGCTGTTGACCGGCTTCCCGCCGCCATGCTAGAAACGGGTGACCCGTCCCCCGACACCCAGGAGGCCTCCCATGGATCTGAACTACACGCCCGAGGACGTCGCCTTCCGCAAGTCGGTACGCGCCTGGCTCGAGCAGAACCTGCCGCGCAACCCGATCCGGACGCTCGAGGAGCGCCGGGTCTGGCACCGCAAGCTCTCCGAGGCGGGTTACCTCGGCATGGGCTGGCCCAAGGCCTATGGCGGCGGGGATGCGAGGCCCATGGAGCAGGCCATCGTGGCCGACGAGCTGGCGCGAGCCAGCGCGCCGGCGCCCACCAACGGCCTCGGCCTCGGCATCGTGGGCCCCACGATCGTGGTCCACGGCACGGACGCCCAGAAGACGCGTTACCTCAAGAAGATCCTCACGGCCGAGGAGCTGTGGTGCCAGCTCTACTCCGAGCCCAACGCGGGCAGCGACCTGGCCGCCCTCCGCACCAGCGCCGAGGACAAGGGGGACCACTTCATCGTCAACGGGCAGAAGACCTGGACCAGCGCCGGCTCCATCGCCGACTGGGGGCTGCTGCTGGCTCGCACCGACCCCGCCGTGGCCAAGCACAAGGGCATCACCTGCTTCCTCATCAACATGCGCCAGCCCGGCATCGAGGTGCGGCCGCTCAAGCAGATCACGGGCTCCTCGGAGTTCTCCGAGGTGTTCATGACCAGCGCCCGGGTCGAGAAGACCGACCAGATCGGCCGCCTCGGCGAGGGGTGGGCCATCGCCCAGACGACGCTCGGCTACGAGCGCGGCGGCCGGGCCCTGGCGCGGATCACGAGCTACGCCTCCCAGTACGGCCGGCTCGTGGAGGTGGCGCGTCGGCTCAAGCGGCACGGGCGCCCGCTCATCGACGACCCCGTCATCCGCCAGAAGCTCGGGCGCATCTGGGCCGAGCTCGAGGTGGAGCGGTACGGCGCCCTCCGGATGCTGACCCTGCTCGAGCGCGGCGAGCACCCCGGCGCCGGCGGCTCCCTGACCAAGCTTTCTTACTCCGAGTTCGAGAAGCGCTTCATCGAGCTGGCCATGGAGATCCTCGGCCCCTACGGCCAGCTCACGGAAGGGGCGCCCGAGGAGCTCAGGCTCGAGATCGACACCGCCGTCGGCGAGCAGGGCACCTGGGCCTACGCCTTCCTCTGGTCGCGCGCCGGCACCATCTACGCCGGCTCGTCCGAGATCCAGAAGAACGTCATCGGCGAGCGCATCCTCGGGCTGCCCAAGGAGGCCCGCGCCGACCGCGTGGGAAGCGCGCGATGAACTTCTCCTTCAGCGAAGACCAGGTTCTGCTCCGCAACTCGGTGCGCTCCTTCCTCGACGAGCACTGCAGGCCGGCGCATCCGCGGGCCATGATGGACGATGCCCGCGGATACGACCCCGCCCTCTGGAACGAGATGGCCAAGCTCGGCTGGCTCGGCCTGCCCTTCCCCGAGCAGCACGGCGGCGCCGGCCTCGGGCTGGTGGAGCTCTGCATCGCCATCGAGGATCTGGGGCGCGCCGCCTACCCGGGCCCCTATCTCTCCACCGTGGTCCTCGGGGGCCTGGGGCTCCTGCTGGGGGGCTCGGCGGCTCAGAAGGACAGGTGGCTCCCCGCCATCGCCTCCGGAGAGAAGCGGGCCAGCGCCGCCCTCATGGAGGACGCGCTGGACTGGGACCCCGCCTCCACTGCCGCCACCGCCGTCACGGCCGGTGGTGGCTGGACGATCTCGGGCGTGAAGCGCTTCGTGCCATGGGCGCACGTGGCGGACATCGTCCTGGTTCCCGCCCGCAGCCCCGAGGGGCTCTCGCTCTTCCTCGTGGACCCGAAGCAGGCGGGTGTCGCGCTGAGGCGGATGGTCGGCATCGACCTCTGCAGCCGCTGGTCGGAGATGCGGCTCGAGGGCGTGCGCGTGGGCGCGGATGCCGTCGTCGGCCAGCCGGGGACGGCGGGGCCCGTGCTCGAGTCCCTGCTGCGGCGGGCGGCCGTCTGCGCGTCGGCCGAGATGCTGGGGGCGGCGCGCCGCTGCCTCGACATGAGCGTGGAGTACGCCAAGGTGCGCGAGCAGTTCGGCCAGCCCATCGGCTCCTTCCAGGCCATCCGGCACCGCTGCGCGGAGATGCTGCTCGACGTCGAGAACTGCCACTCGGCGGTCTACTACGCCGCCTGGGCGCTCGAGGCGGGCGCCGAGGACGCTGCCGTCGCGGCCTCCATCTGCAAGTCCTACGTGAGCGAGTCGGCGCGGCGGGTGTGCGGCGACTCGATCCAGGTCCACGGCGGCATCGGCTTCACCTGGGAGTACGATCTCCACCTCTACATGAAGCGCGCCAAGGCGCTGGAGCCCCTCTTCGGCGACGCCGAATTCCACCGGGAGCTCATCACACGCCACGTCGCCGGAGCCAGATGAAGGGAGCGCAGCGCAAGAAGGCCGCTCCCCGGCGTGCCGGCGGGCCGCTCACCGGCGTACGGGTCATCGACCTCACGTCCTACATCGCGGGCTCCTACGCGGCCATGATGCTGGCCGACCTCGGGGCCGACGTCATCAAGGTCGAGGCGCTCGAGGGCGACTCCTTCCGCGAGCTGCCCGGCTTCTTCGGCTGGAACCGCGGCAAGCGCTCCATCGCCGTCAACCTGAAGGAGCCGGAAGGCCGCACCATCGTCCACCGCCTCGCCCGCACGGCCGACGTGGCCATGGAGAACATGCGCCCGGGCGTGGCCGAGCGCCTTGGCGTGGGCTACACGGACCTGCGCCGGCGGAACCCGCGGATCATCTACTCCTCGGTCACCGCCTTCGGATCGGACGGCCCGTATCGCGACCGCCCGGGCTTCGATCCCCTCGCCCAGGCCATGGGCGGAGTCATGACGCTCCAGGGCTTCGGCGGTCCGCCCCAGTACCTGCGCATCGCCACCACGGACTACTACACGGCCGCCCTCGCCGGCCAGGCGATCCTGGCCGCGCTCTTCGCCCGCGAGCGCACCGGCCGCGGCCAGCGTGTGGAGACCTCGCTGCTCCAGGGCGTGCTGGCGCTGCAGTCGGGAAACGCCATCGACTACGCGGGCAAGCAGCACGTGTTCCGGGACAACCCGACGTACCGCCTGTACCGCGCGGGCGACGGCGAGTGGTTCTTCCTCGCCTGCGGCAACCAGTCGTTCTGGGGAAAGCTCTGCCGGGTCATCGGCCGGACCGACCTCGTCGACGACCCGCGCTTCGGCTCCTGGCTCCTGCGCCTGGACAACCGCGAGGCGCTGATGCCGCTGCTGGAGGCGACCTTCGCCTCCAGGCCGCGCGCGGAGTGGCTCAAGATCCTCGCCGACCACGACATCCCGGCGGCGGGCACCCAGACGCTGCTCGAGTTCATGGACGATCCCGCCGTCCAGCATCTCGGGATGATCGTCAGCTACGACCACCCGGAGGTCGGCCGGCTGCGCATGATGGGCCAACCGCTCCGGTTTTCCGAGAGCCAGGCCCCCGATGCCGGGCCGCCCCCGGTGCTCGGCCAGCACACCGACCAGGTGCTGCGAGAGATCGGCTTCCGCGACCGCGCCATCGAGCGCCTCCGCCGCCGCGGCATCGTGCGCGGCGGCACCGCGGGGAGGGCCGGATGACCCAGGCGAGGCTGACGCGCCGCCCGCCCCGCTGACCTGGCCGCCTGCCCGGGCCCCCCGCCGAGTCCAGACATTGCCCGGATCGGCTCATCGTTGTACACTCGTCATACGTTCCTAGCATCGATAGTGAAGGAGGGCGTCATGGACACGGTGACGATCTCGCCGAAATTCCAGGTCGTGATCCCCCGGGGCATCCGGAAGTCCCTGGGGCTCGTGCCCGGCCAGAAGGTGCACGCGCTCGTCTACGAGGACCGCATCGAGTTGATCCCGCTCCGGCCCATCCGGAAGATGAGGGGATTCCTCCGGGGGATCGACACCACCGTGCCGCGCGAGAGAGACCGGGTGTGAACGTCGTGGATTCGTCGGTCTGGCTCGAGTACTTTGCCAACGGCCCTGGCGCCGGCTTCTTCGCGCCCGCCATTGAGGACTCGGCCCGACTCGTCGTTCCGACGATCTGTCTGCTGGAGGTCTTCAAGCGGGTCCTGCAGCAGAAGGGGGAGGGGGCCGCGCTCCAGGCCGTCGCGCTCATGCAGCAGGGACAGGTCCAGCCGATGGATGCCGGCATCGCGATCAGAGCGGCCCGGCTCGGCGTGGCCCACAAGCTGCCCCTGGCCGACAGCGTGGTCCTGGCCGTCGCGCGGCACTGCGAAGCGTTGCTGTGGACACAGGACGCCGATTTCGAGGGCCTCGACAATGTGCGCTACCTGCCCAAGGGGCGCGCCCGCTGACGGCCGGTGCCATTCGCCTACTTCAGGAAGCTCAACCGGCGGCAGCAGGCAATCTATCTCCGGAGCGACGGGATCACGGCCGTCCCGCTGCCCCGGGCCCCGACGCTCCGGCCCCTCGTGGCGGAGCTGGCGGAAGCCCTCCACGGCGAGGAGCGGCCGCCCACCGAGCAGGCCGCCCAGCGCCTCGCAGCGGGCCTCGCGTCAACCCTCGGGGTGCCCCCGGTGAGGGTGCAGGTGCTCGCGGCCCGGCCAAATGCGAAGTGGGGCGAGCTGCACGGCCTGTACGAGACGTCCCGCCGGCCCGGCCAGCCGCCGCTCATCACGCTCTGGATGCGGACGGCGCGGCAGAAACGGGTGGTGGCGTTCCGGACATTTCTCCGGACGCTGCTGCACGAGATGGGGCACCATCTCGACTACACGCTGCTGAGACTCGGCGACTCGCTCCACACGCAGGGCTTCTACCAGCGCGAGTCGCACCTCTTCCATCAACTCGTCACCGACGGAGGCCAGCGCATGGCAACGATCGAGGAGCAGATCGCACGCATGGAGCGGACGGCGGACGACTTCACAGCGGCCACCACGGGCGTGCCGGAGACCGTCCTCTCCAGGCGGCCCGACGAGAAGAACTGGGCCCCGAAGGAGATCGTCTGCCACATGCGGGACACGGAGGAGGGGTTCATGGGACGCTTCCAGGCCATCCTGGAGATGGACGAGCCCAGGTTCCTCCCGGTGCAGCCGGACCGCTGGGCCACCGAGCGCCAGTATCTCCGCAACGATGCCGCCGAGGCGCTGGCGGCCTTCCGGGCACGGCGCGCGGAGTGCCTCGCCTTCCTGCGCGGGCTGCCGCCCGAAAAGTGGGAGCGGGGCGGCATCCACGCCACACGCGGTCGGATGACGATCAAGGACTTCGTCGCCCTGATGGCGTGGCACGACGACAACCACCTGGATCAGCTCAGGCGCGCCCTCGACGGCAAGCCCTGAGCCACCCCCGATCACGGAGGCCCGCGCTCAGGCGCGTGCCTGCTCGATGGCGTTCCGGATCAGCGCGGCGTAGCGGTAGAACAGGTGCGCGAACTTGCCGTACGGCAGGGCGATGAACAGGGCGGCGACCATGCCGAGGTGAATCGCGAGCAGCGTTCCCATCGCCGGTGTCTCGCGCAGGGCGAGCAGCAGGAGTCCGGTCACGCTGGTCAGGAGCAGGGCCAGCAGGAAGGCCACGTCCATGCGCGCCATCCGCCGTTCCGCCGGCGCCGGGTCGCTCTGCCACTTGAGGGACAGGAGGCCGACGGTCCCGATCACGAGCATGACCCCGCCGAGGGTGCCCAGGACGACGGGGGCGCTCAGGAGCGGATACGGCGCCGGCCAGCCCAGGAAGTGGTCGTAGATGGCGGCCACCGTCGTCGCCGCCAGATCCAGCAGGAAGCCGTAGAAGACGAGGTGGTGCAGCCACCGTCGAGCGTGAGAGAAACCCTCGTCCGGATAGTTGCAGCCCGCCCCGCCCCCCCCCAGGTAGCGCAGGCTGAAGGCATCCGCCGTCGCGCGCAGGAAGGCCCGCGCGTCGAGCATCTCGCCCGCGCTCCCGTGCGTGTCGCGCCAGAAACGGATCACCCCGCCCAGCAGCACCGCCAGCCCATAGAGCGTGATCGCCAGGGCCGGCAGGACCATGGCCGCGTATGGGACCACCGCGTAGAAGGCGCCCGGCCCGACGTGGGTCGAGAACAGCAACCCGGGCCCCCGCAGGGCGAGGACCAGGAGCAGGACGACGGCCACGGACACGGCGCCGATGAGGCCGCCCGCCAGGCCGCTGCGCCGGTACAGACCGGAGAGCACTCGGGGCCAGCTGTAGTCCCGGTACGTCTCCACTCGGAGCTCGGCGAAGACCTTGGGGACATTGACCGCGAACTCGTGCGGCGGCGCGTACTGGCACGCGTAGTAGCAGTCGCGGCAGTCGAAACAGAGGTTGGCGAGATACGTCAAGTCCCGGGCGGCAAAGGTCCGCCGCAGCTCCATCGCGGGAAACACGGCGCAGAACCCTTCGCAGTAGCGGCAGGCGTTGCAGATGACCATCTGCCGCTCGGCTTCCTTGATGAGCTCAGCGGCTGGCATGCCGGGCAGCCTCCCTGCCCGCGATCCTGCCGAACACCGTGCCGATCGTGAGCCCGAATCCCGCGAGGTACCCGCGCCCGAGGATGTTCCCGGCCATCACCTCTCCGGCCGCGAAGAGATTCGGCGCCGGCCGACCATCCTGCAGGACGACCTGCGCGTGCCGGTTCACGGTGACCCCCAGGTAGGTGAAGGTGATCCCCGGCCGCAAGGGATAGGCCCAGAACGGCGGCTGGTCCACCGGCAGCGCCCAGTGGCTCTTGGGCGGATGAAGGCCCTCCGTCCGGCAGTCGTCCAGCCGCGAGGGGTCGAAGGACCCGGGCCGGACAGCCCGGTTGAATGCCTCGACGGTGGCCACGAGCGCTTCCGGGTCGAGGCGCAGCGCGCCCGCCAGATCGGCGAGTGATCCGGCCTCCAGCGGCGGGTAAACGGACGGCATGAACCTCCCCGCTCCCCTGGCATCGACGATCGAGTAGGCGATCTGGCCCGGCTGTCTCGCGATGAGCCCGCCCCAGATCGCGTAGCGCTTGGGCCAGAAGTCCTCCCCCTCATCGTAAAAGCGGCAGGCGTCACGATTGACGACGACGCCGAACGGCACGCTGTCCAGACGCGTGACGATCCCGCCGTCGAACTTCGGCGCCCGGGCGTCGACCGCCACCGCGTGGAACTCGCGCGGGTCGCCGACCGGCCTGGCCCCGTGTCCGAGCAGGTCCTTCAGCAGTCCGCCCCGGTTGTACGGGGTGCCGCGAATCACGAAGTTGTCGGCGGCGTCTCCCCAGTACTCCCGGAGCCACGGGATATTGGCCTCGAAGCCGCCCGAGGCCACCACCACGGCCTTCGCGCGGACCTCGTGCGACGCGCCGGCTTTCGCGACGATGGCCGACTGGAACAACCCATCGCGCACGTTCAGGCGCGCGACGTCCGCCTCGTACAGGACCTCGACGCCCAGCGTGCGGGCGGTGGCGTAGTAGGCGTTGACCATCGCCTTGCCACCACCCAGGAAGAAGAGGTTCGTCCGGCCCAGGTGCAGCGTGCCCTTGAGCGGCCGCTGCCACCTCACGCCGTGCTCCGGCATCCAGTCGCCGAGAGCCGCCGATTCGCGGATCGTGAGCCGCGCCAGCTCCTCGTTGGTCTTGCCGCCCGTCACGCGCTCGAGATCGTCCCGGAACTCCTCCTCGCCGTAGGACCCCGTCACGAAGGCGCTGGGCCGGTCGTGCATGTACCGGATATCGCGGGTGTGCCGGCTATTGCCCCCGCGCATGGAATCCGGGGCGGCCTCGAGCAGGAGCACGCTCGCCCCCCCGCGCCGCGCCGTCATCGCCGCGCACAACGCGGCGTTCCCCCCGCCGATCACCACCACGTCGAACACACGGGTCAGGTCGGTCACCGGGCCCGCGCCTCGATCACACCAACGCCTGCCTGTGCGCTCACGCTCCACCTCCGCCCACGCATCCTTCACGATCCGCGTCTCCCCTGTCAAGCCTCCAGTCCGGCGCCCCGCCGCCACCACGTCATCATCCGCGACGCCGGAGTGCCGATCACGGCCCGCGGCGGAGAGAGACGCGTCATCAGCGCCGCCGAGGTCATCCTGGTCAGGGAGGCGCGGAGCCGGGAGACCTCCGCGAAGACCGACGTGCTGCGGTGGGACTCCAAGAGCCCGTCGTCCATGCGCGATGGGATTCACGCATCGGCTTCGACGACACCCCGGTGTCACGGCGTCCTGTGACGCCCTCGATCGCGCGCCCGGTCGCGCGCCTCAGTCGCCCTCGCCCGGCGGCGCCCGCCGCCGGCGGGGCGGGACGAGGGCGGCCCGCACGAGGGCGGCGACCTTGGCCCGCGCATCCTCCAGGTTGCGCGCCTGGGTGCGCGCCGCCTGACTCGTCACCACCAGCCGGCCATCGGCGTCGAGGCGGTGGCGGGCGAGGCCGCGCAGGCGGGCGCGGGCGGCGTCGGACAGCCCCTCCACCGCGGCGAGATCGACGCGCAGGTCGATCTTGGTCGCGACCTTGTACACGTTCTGGCCGCCCGGACCCGAGGCCCGGACGGCGTGGACGGTGAGCGCCGACGGCGGGATGCGCACCGCATCCGTGACGACGATCGCGTCGCTCATGCCCCCATTGTACGCGGCCGTCGGGGCCAGCCGGTGGTGGCAGCGCAGGTCGCGCATGGGCCCCGTCGCCAGGCAGCGCTCGCCCGGCGACTCGGCCTCAGGTGACCGAGGCGGCTTCGAGCGTCGGGAGATAGTGCCGCGCGTCGGGGAAGCCGATGGGACGGATGGCGGGCGGCGTGACGCCGGCCTCGCGGTGGGCGGCGACGAAGTCCCTGAGCGCGCGGTAATCACCGATGGCGCCCGGCGCCGCCCCGAGGCGGTTGGCACGACCTCGGGGCCGGGCGAGCGGTCACAGGCCGCGAGTTCCGCGGCGAAGCCGCTGCCGGCCAGCATCGCGCGGTAGAACGGCAGCGCGAGGGAACGGGTGAGCTCCGCCTCGAAGGCCTCGAGCGGCTTCCCGCCCGCTCGCGCCCGCGGCGGATCGCGGGCAGCGCCTCGCGGCGGATGTACTCCGGCGCCCAGCAGCAGGGCCACCGTCAGCAGTCACTACTGTTCGGGGTTCCTGTGGGGTTTGGTATCTCCCCGGCGACGCAATCAGGTCTCGCGCTCAAAGAACGCCACGGTCTCCCGCGCAAGGCATCCCCTATGGACACCAAGAGGCAGGGGCTGTGAGCCCCTGCCTCTTCGTGCAGGGCGCCGCGTGTCGCCGGCGCGCTACTGCTGGCAGATGACGGTCGTTACGGGCCCTGCGTCGTGCAGATGATGCTCACTACGGGACCGTTCCCACGATGGCCGGGGTTGGGCCCGTAGCCGCCGTCCTGATGAACCAGGAGGATCTCCTTGATGTTGCCGCTGATGTTCGGTCCGTTCTTGAGGACCGTGTCAGTGACGATGATCGCGACGAACTCGGGGATCGTGGCCGGCGGAGGGGGGCTGTTGCCCACCCGGCTGTTCCACGTGCCGCCGCAGAAGAGATCGTTCTGGCTCGCGTAGCCCTTGAAGCTGGCCACGCCGTTGCTGACGAAGCCGCTCATGAAGTTGTTCTTCCACCACTGCGCCCCCCAGAAGTTCACGACATTTCCGATGGCGTGAGGCTCGACGTCGCCGATCACGAAGACTGCCGGAGGCGCGCAGATCAGCGAGCCAGAGTCCTCTGCCTCCAGGTCGCCGTCAGCCTTCGCGACGGCGGCGGGGTTGGGCTGGCTCTGGCAGGCTTCGAGCGGCGTGGTGGGCGCGCTCGAGATCGTGACGGTCACCGATCCACCGCTGGCGATTGTGCCAAGGGCACAGTCCAGGTTGTTGCCGGCAATGGGATTGGTGCAGCTCCCCTGACTCGGCGTGGCGTTGAGCCAAACGAGGCCGCCGTTGCCGGGCAGCGCGTCGGTGAGCACGACGTTCGAGGCGGGCAGCTCGCCGATGTTGCTGACCACGATGGTGTAGGTGGCCTGCCCGCCGGGAAGGAAGATCCCCCCGTCCGACTTCGCGACCTTGAGCTGGGCCGGACCGAGGATCTTGTTGAGGGTCATCGTGATGTCGATGGTGTTCGTGGAGAGCTCGGCGGTCCGGCCTCGGGCGCAGAGGCCGAGGAACCCGGACTCAGGAGGACAAAGGACGATCTCAAAGATGGTGCCCGGTCCTGGCACCAGGCCGAATGTCAAGGAGTACTGCTGCGAGCCGTCGAAGAACGTCGTGTTGGCGATCGACGCGAGGGGGAAGATGAAGAAGTCCGAGCAGGGGGGCGTCGTCGCGATATGGGTAAGGGGGTCGCAGCCCGAACCGTCCGCCGGGGGATCGACGTTAATGGTCTCGGTGAAAAAGATCGGGATCAAGGCCGGCAGCGACAGGACCTCGGTGCCCCCAACGTTCTCGATCTTCAGCAGCGTATCGATTTGGACGCCGGTCAGAAACGGGGGCAAGATGGTGCGGTTGGCGTGGGTGACGTGCGAGATGACCTGGGTCTCGCCATCGTTGATCGTGCCATTCAACGCGTCGAGGCTGAGCACGCTTCGGGCATCCGAGAGCGGCGGTCCCACCTCAGTGAACGGGTCCGTCCCCGTCACGAAGCTTGCCCCCCCCAGGCTGCCCCAGCCGATCGTCTTGTAGGTAGCCGCCGGTGCCGGAGCCGGTTGTAGCAGGTAGAACTCGATGCCCGTGCCTGCCCCATTCGTGCTGCTCTCGCTGCCAAAGGTGAAGCCACCGTGCTGGACCCAGCTGAAGGGTTGCGCTGCGCTGGCTGGCCCCGACAGACCCACGGCGAGAGCCAGCAACCCTACCGCGATGAGGACGCTTCGGATCAATCTTGTGCCCATGTTTGTGCCCATGAAGACGCTCCTTCTTTCTTCGGCGTGATCATCTTTCGGCGTGACCATCACCTGGGATCCCTCACGTCGCTCCACACCAGCCCCCCTGCCGGCGCCCACCGAGCAACCCGCCCCCTCAGCTCAGCCCGTCGTCTCATGGACGTCGCCCGAGTCATCGCCACGAAAGACGCTCGACGCAGGCGTCAGTACGTTGCCAGGATCATCCGCCAGCGTTTCGGCGGCCCGAAAGTTGCGCCGTCATTGGCAAGTCCGGTGCCACGAGGCTTAATGCCCGTCGTGGAATGCCCTTGCAGTTTGCGCGGGCTCCCGAAATTGACGAAGTGCAAAGCTCGCCGACACTCGCTGCCACGTTCTATTGTTTTCCGGCTACCCGACGTGGACGTCTTATCCGTCTTGCATAGTACTAGTACTAA
The DNA here is from genome assembly GCA_016184305.1 of Candidatus Rokuibacteriota bacterium. GTDB lineage: Bacteria > Methylomirabilota > Methylomirabilia > Rokubacteriales > CSP1-6 > UBA12499. The sequence goes on from JACPCX010000123.1 coordinate 35,835, forward strand.
CCTACTAGTACAGTAACGCATGAGTCAAGAAGCAAGACCCGTGTGCTGGAGAAATGCAAAGGCGAGGGTGGGGTGACGGGCCACTCGGCGCAGGCCGCGGCGGAGCGCGGCCTCAACCTCGTCGAGATTGTCAGCGCAGAGATTGGCCAGTCGTGCCCCTTGACGTTCCCTCAAGCCAGCTCGCTGATGTTGCGTTCCGGCGCGCAGCCGGGCGGGGCAAGGGTCCAGGTACCCCCACGGCGAGGAAGAGAAGGTTGCCACGGAGACCGGGAAGGTACTCGGCCGATTGGTCGACGGCGGAGTCGTGTCGGCGCCGTTCCCCGTCAGCGCCACGTGTACGCGGGCCGCTGTGATCGAGGGTCACATCGAGTCGGTCGTGATCTCGACCGAGCGGCCGTGCCGCGTGGACGCGGCGAAGCACGCGATGCGCGAGTTCGGGCGCGCCCTGGGCACGCTCGGCCTGCCGTCGGCCCCGCGCAACCTGATTGTCGTTCACGACGATCCGTTCCGGCCGCAGCCGCGCCTGGATCGCGACGCGGATGGCGGCATGGCGACCAGCGTCGGGCGCGTCCGCGCCGACGCCGCGATCGAGAACGGCCTCGCGTTCGTCCTCGTGTCGCACAACACGAAGATGGGCGCGGCCAAGGGCGCGGTGCTGGTCGCCGAACACCTGGCGTCGGCCGGGTACGTGTGAGGCCCCGCCCGCGGAGGCAGACGCGACGCGCTCCGACGATATCCAGCGGCCGCCAGCGCGCCTGTCGTCCGTCGGCCGGAGCGGGTTCCGGGCCAGCGGCGGGCTCGGGCGGGCGAGAGCCCGGGTGCCCGCGCCGGGTCAAGAATACAGGCGGCCCGTCTGGGCCGCCCGGTGGTGGCAGAACAGCGTCCATTCGAGGGCGCGTGGCGTCACGCCGCACGCGCGCGCGTGGCGGCGCAGCTCGCGCAGGTAGCCGAGCCACTGGTCCACGGTGAATCCGCGGCCGCGGGCATTGACGCCCACCGACCGGAGCGCGAAGAGCAGCTGCCAGACGCGGATGTCGAGGACGCCGTAGCGTCTCGGATCGAGCAGCGTCAGGATGGCCGAGGCCATCGGCACGCTCACGCCGCGGAGCGCGGTGAGCTGCTCCATGCGGCGCCGCTCGCTGCGCGTCGTCAGGACAGCGCGGGAGACGGCACGGATGCGGGGCGCCGGGTTGCGCCGGCACTGAGGGAGGGCCCGGGGGCTCTTCCACCGACACATGGCGAGGAGCTCGGCGCGGGAGAAGCCGCCGGCGCGCTTGACATGGCGGAGGCGGTGGATCAGGGCCTTGGTGCCGGGGTCCTCACCGAGGATGGGCAGGTGCCGGAGCAGGTGGCGCAGGCTCCGGTAGCGGACCGGCCCGGTCGCCACGCGGCCCTCGCGAGGCGCCGGGGCCTCAGGTGGCCGAGGCGGCTTCGAGCGTCGGGAGATAGTGCCGCGCGTCGGGGAAGCCGATGGGACGGATGGCGGGCAGCGTGACGCCGGCCTCGCGGTGGGCGGCGACGAAGTCCCTGAGCGCGCGGTAATCACCGATGGCGCCCAGCGCCGCCGTGAGGCGGTCGGGCACCGCCTCGGGGCCGGGCGAGCGGTCATGGGCCGCGAGCTCCGCGGCGAAGCCGCTGCCGGCCAGCATCGCGCGGTAGAACGGCAGCGCGAGGTAGCGTGTGAGCTCCGCCTTGAAGAGCGCCGCCGCCGCCGCCCGATCCACCGTGAGCGCGGCGGGCACCGCCGCCACCACCTCGAAGCCCTCGAGCGGCTTCCCGGCTCGCTCGCGCCCGCGCCGGATCGCGGGCAGCGCCTCGCGACGGATGTACTCCGGCGCGCAGAGCCAGAGCACCACCCCGTCGGCGATCTCTCCCGCGAGCTCGAGCATGCGCGGTCCGAGCCCCGCGAGGAGCACGGGCGGCGCCGCGGGCAGCCGGGGCAAGCCGCTCTGCCACGCCACGCGGTAGCGGGCGCCCGCGTGCTCGACACGCCCCGTGAGGGCGCCGCGGAGCACGCTCACGTACTCGCGCATCACCTCGAGCGGCTCGCCCATGTCGATCCCGAGAGCCTGCTCCATGGACGGGCGGTGGCTCACGCCGATGCCGAGGCGGAGGCGTCCGCCCGTCACGTCCTGGAGCGTGAGGGCCTCCTGGGCGAGCAACACGGGATGACGCGGATAGATGGGGATGACGCCCGTGCCGAGTCCCAGGCGCGGCGCCACATGCCCGTAGGCGCTGAGCACCAGGAGGGCGTCGCGCCCGAGGCCATGCGTGGTCCAGACGCTCTCGTAGCCCAGCGCGTCCAGCCGGCCGGCCAGCGTGACAGCCTCGGCGAGATCGGCGCCCGAGTTGATGAAGGCGGCGGTGCGAGTCATGCGGAGCCCTCCCAGTCGCGGGGGAAGACGCCCAGGGCGGCGAGCTGGGCGCGAAGGTCGTGGCCGCGGTCCACTCGGAAGAGGATGGCCTTCATCCCCACGCTCTCGGCCGCGGCGATGTTCTGGTCGAAGTCGTCCACGAAGACGCAGCGCGCCGGCGGCACGCCGAGGCGATCGGCGGCGAGGCGGAAGATGGTCGGCTCCGGCTTGGCCATGCCCACCTCGGCCGAGCAGACGATGTCGTCGAAGAGGTGGTGGATGCGGATGTCGTGCTCGAGGCGGCGGCGCAGGGTCGCGTCGGCGTTGCTCAGGATGGAAACCTTGTACGGGGGCCGGAGCGCCCGCACCAGCGTCACGTTCGGCGCGATGGCGTGCTGCGCCTCGCGCCAGGTGTCGTGCAGGCGCGGCAGCGGGCGGCTGGCCCGCTCCTCGAGTGCCTTGTGCGCGCGCTCACGCCAGTCGGCGGGATCGCCGATGCCTCGCTCGATGTCGCGCCACATGTCCGTCCGGTACAGCGTCTCGAAGACGGAGGAGCGAGGCAGGCCATGGTTCTGGTCGAGGTCCCCCGCGACGTCCCAGCGCATGTCCCAGAGCACCCCGCCGAAGTCGAGGATCACGGCCTCGATGCCGGACGCCGCAGGGACCGCCACTAGTACCTGCCTGTGGGGCTGCCCCTGGTCGGCGTGGGCTCGGCCTTGGTGGGGGCCACGTCGGCGGAGAGCGGGACCCAGCCGCGGGCCTTCAGGCACTCCTCGTCGAGCTGACGATTGCGGGTACAGGCCTGCTCGTCGCGCCGGAAGTCCGCCAGGGTGTAGGAGCCGCCGGGCTTGTACCACTGCTTCTCGGGGACGGACTCGCAGGCCGTAGCAGCGAGGGAGAAGAAGATCAAGAGCGCCAGCCATCGCGTCACGGCGGCCATGATACCATGGCCGTCGTCATGCTCAAGACGACCATCGCGGGCAGCCTGCCCAAGCCGGCGTGGCTCGCCGCACCGCAAACGCTGTGGGCGCCGTGGCGGCTCGAGGGCGGCGCGCTCCAGGAGGGCAAGCGCGACGCCGTGGTGCTGGCGCTGCGCGAGCAGGAAGAGGCCGGCATCGACATCGTCACGGACGGCGAGCAGACGCGGCGGCACTTCGTCTGGGGCTTCGTCGAGCAGGTGGAGGGGATCGACTTCTCGAAGATGGTGACCATCGGGATCCGCGCCGACCGCTACAAGGCCGACGTGCCCACGGTGGTCGCCCCCGTCCGCCGGCGGGGTCCCATCCACTCGGAGGAGGTACGCTTCGCCCGCGCCCACACGACGCGGCTCCTCAAGTTCACCATGCCCGGCCCCATGACCATCGTCGACACGATCCACGACGCGCATTACCGGAGCCGGGCGGACCTCGGCATGGCCTTCGCGCGGCTCCTCAACGAGGAGGCCCGCGAGCTCGAGGCGCTCGGCGTGGACATGATCCAGCTCGACGAGCCCGCCTTCAACGTCTACATGGACGAGGTGCGGGACTGGGGCATCGCGGCGCTCGACCGCGCCGTGGAGGGGCTCTGCTGCCGGACGGCCGTGCACATCTGCTACGGCTACGGCATCAAGGCCAACACCGACTGGAAGCAGACGCTGGGCGGCGAGTGGCGGCAATACGAGCGGACCTTCCCCCTGCTGGCCGCGAGCCGGATCGGCGGGGTCTCGCCTCCTCGGCGACAAGGACATCCTCCTCGGCGCCATCGACGTGGCGAGCGACCGGGTGGAGACCCCGGCCCAGGTCGCGACCGTCATCCGGGAGGCGATGCAGCACGTGCGCCGCGAGCAGATCTCCCCCTGCACCAATTGCGGGATGGTGCCGCTCTCGCGCGAAGTGGCCCGCGGGAAGCTGCGGGCGCTGGCCGAGGGCGCCGCGCTGGTCCGCCGCGAGCTCACGGGCTAGCAGCCCAGGGCCGCGCCGTCGCTGCGCGGATCGGCGGCGCCCAGGCGCGTGCCACGCTCGGGGTCGACGGTGATGCCGTGGGCGTGCCCCGCCAGCTCGCTCCACGGCCCCCAGCGGTGGATCCTGTGGCCGCGC
>JACPCX010000233.1:0-1947 GCA_016184305.1 Candidatus Rokuibacteriota bacterium
GGCCCGAACCGGAGCGCGAAGGCGGCCAGCGGACCCGTGGCGGCGATGAGGAAAACCCCACCGAGGAGGCCGCCCCAGAACGACGCCCACACGCCCAGCCATACCGCGCGGCCGGGCTGGCCCTTCTGCGCCATGGGGAAGCCGTCGAAGGTCGTGGCGATGGCGGACGGCGTGCCCGGGATGCCGATGAGGCAGGCGGTGACGAGCCCGCCGGCCGAGCCGCCGACATACACCCCGGTCATGGCCGCCAGCCCTTGCAGCGGGTCGAGCCCGAAGGTGAAGGGCAGGATCAGGATGATGGTCATCGTGATCGTCACACCCGGCAGCGCCCCGCCCACGATGCCGGCCAGCGTCCCGATCACGAGGGAGAGGAGGTACTTCGCCTGGAGCACGGTGACGATGCCGGCCCCGAGAAGCTCCCACATAAGCTAGAACGCCGTCCAGCGGCCGCGGGGCAGCAGCACCGAGAGATACGTCTCGAAGACCAGGTGCGTCCCCCAGGTCGTGGCCACGGCCACCACGACGATGAGGAGCCATCGCCGCCTGCCGCGCGGCTCGAGGGCGGCCTGGAGCGCTCCCACGAACAGGAAAGTCGCCAGGCGATAGCCGAGGCCGGGCAAGAGCAGGACATAGGCGGCGAAGAGGCCGAAGGTCGTGAGGACGAGCGGCCAGCCCGGAGGCAGCAGGGGCCGCGGTGGGGGTGCCGTGGCGGTCGTCGGGCCCGGGCGCGGGCCTGGGGCGCGCCGCCGGGCGAGGAGGTCGGCGGCCACGAGGATCGCGCTCAGGAGTGCGGCGGAGCCGAGGATGATGCGCGGATAGAAACCGGGGCCGATGGGCACCAGCGCGGGCTGCGGGAGCCCGCGGGTGAGCGTCAGAAGCCCGAGACTGCCCGCCAGGCAGACGAGCCCCGCCCAGCCGTCTCGACCGAGCACCTGGTGTCTACCGCTTGAGCAGGCCGAGATCCTTGGCGAGCTCCCGGTTCAGATCGTCGAGCTTCTTCTGGTACTCGGCGTACGCCTTCCGGTCCAGGTAGCGCACCTCCGTGCCCTGCTTCTTCATGGACTCGGCGAAGACGGGCTCCTTGCTGGCCTGGGCGCAGGCCGCGGCACCATGAGGCCGCGCTCCACGGAGAAGACCACGTTGACTGCCAGCTCCTTGAGCGTGGGCACGCCGGGGATCTCCGGGCTCCGCTTCTCGGTGGCGATGGCGAGGAATCTGAGCTGGCCGGCGTCCACCTTGCCCTTCTGGGTGAGGTTGGAGTCGGTGAGGTCGATGTGACCGCCCAGGATGGCGTTCATGCGGGGCGCGAGCCCCTCGTAGGAGACGTACTTGAACTTGATGCCGGCGGCCTTCTCGATGAGCGCCGGGAAGAAGTGGCTGGTGGAGCCGAGTGTGGCGCCCACGCTGATCTGCCCGGGGCGCGCCTTGGCGTCCCCGAGGAGCTCCTGCCAGGATGTCCACTTGGTCTTGGGGCTCGCCGTGAGGACGGAGGGAGTCGAGGACAGCAGGCACACCGGCTCGAAGTCCGAGTACTTCACGTCGGAGACGCCGGTGTAATACGTGGAGTGGATGTAGTCGTGGACGGCGTAGAGCGTGTAGCCGTCCGGCGGCGAGTTCTTCGCCTCGCGCGCGCCCACCGTTCCGGAGGCGCCGCCCACGTTGGCGATGACCACGGTGGCGCCCAGCGCCTTCTGCAGCCCCGGCACGAAGGGACGGAAGATGTTGTCGGTGTCGCCGCCGGCCGCCCAGGGCACGATGAGCTTCACGGGACGGTCGGGGTAGGCCGCGGGGAGCGAGGCCGCCGCGACGAGCACGAGGGCGAAGAGGACGCCGAGGGATACGATCTTTCGCATGGATGCTCCTCCGATGGGCCGGGGTTCGCAGCGAGAGCGGCCACATGATAGCAACCAGCCGATGGGCGGGCAACCGCCCATGCTAGAATCCGGG
>JACPCX010000232.1:0-1100 GCA_016184305.1 Candidatus Rokuibacteriota bacterium
GCGTGGAGTCCTGGCCGCGCTCGCCGTGCTGGTGATGGGCTACCCGTGCGCGCTCGGCATGGCCACGCCGCTGGCCATGATCCGCGGAGGCGGCGAAGCAGCGCGGCAGGGCATCCTCATGCGGAGCGCCGCGTCGTTCCAGGCGTACAAGGACGTGTCCGTCGTCGTCCTGGACAAGACCGGGACGATCACGCACGGCGAGCCGCGAGTCGTGGAGGTCGTGCCCGCGCACGGCTTCACGGCCGACAGCCTCCTGGCGCTCGCGGCCTCGGCCGAACAGGTCTCGGAGCATCCGCTGGGCCAGGCCGTGGTGCAGGCCGCGCAGGCGAAGGGACTCGGGCTCGAGCGCGTCGAGGACTTCGAGGCCGTGGCCGGCAAGGGCGTACGCGCGCGAGTCGCCGGCAAGCCGCTGCTCGTCGGCACGTTGAGGTTCCTCGACGAGTCGGGGATCAGCACCGGCCTCGCGGGGCCGGTCGCGGCCCGCGAGGAGCGAGCGCAGACGGTCATCGTGATTGCGGCCGATGGCCGGACCGCCGGCTTCATCGCCCTGGCCGACACGGTGAAGCCCGACGCGGCGGAGGCCATCAGTCGCTTCCGGGCCGCCGGGATCGAGCCGATCATGATCACCGGCGACAACGAGCGCACCGCCCGCGCCGTGGCCGACCAGGTCGGGATTGGCGAGGTCCTGGCCCAGGTGCTGCCCCAGGACAAGGCGGAGCGCGTGCGTGATTTCCAGCGTTCGGGCAAGCGCGTGGCGATGGTCGGGGACGGGATCAACGACGCCCCGGCGCTGATGCAAGCCGACGTCGGGATCGCGATCGGCGCCGGCACCGACATCGCGATCGAGTCCGCCGACGTGGTGCTCGTCGGCGAGCGGCTGACGGCAGCGGTCGACGCCCACCACATCGCGCGGCGGACGTATGGCAAGACGGTCCAGAACCTCTCGCTCGCGTTCTCGTTCAACGGGATCGGCGTACCCCTCGCGACGACCGGGCTCGTCATGCCGGTGTGGGCGATGATCGCGATGGCCGCGAGCGTGACCACCGTCCTCCTGAACTCGTTCTGGGGACGGTTGATCCCCCAGCGCAAGCGCCCGGAAC
>JACPCX010000237.1:0-1096 GCA_016184305.1 Candidatus Rokuibacteriota bacterium
CGTGGGGCTCAACGTGGCCATGGACGCCTTCGTGAACTCGGCGCTCACCGGGGTGCAGGGCGGCTTCGTGCTGCTGGTGGCCGACGACCCCGGCATGCACAGCAGCCAGAACGAGCAGGACAGCCGCTACCTGGCCGACTTCGCCCATATCCCGTGTCTCGAGCCCGCGACAGGGCAGGAGGCCTACGACTACACGCGGGATGCCTATGGCCTGTCCGAGCGCCTGAAGCTGCCCGTGATGCTGCGGCTGGTCACGCGACTGGCGCATTGCCGCGGGAGCGTGGCGCGCCGCGCCCCGGATCCGGTGTCGAGCGTCGGATTGCCCCATCCGTCGGAGGTCCCAGGCTGGGTCCTGGCGCCGGCCAATGCCCGCGGCCAGTACCAGAAGCTCAGGCAGAAGCTCCGGCCGCTCCTGGCCGAGATCGGTCCCTATAACCGGCTCATCCCCGGCAGCGCGCGACGCGGGCTCGCCCTAGCGGGCCTCGGCCGCGCGCTGTTCTTCGAGCTGGCCCGCGAGGCCCCCTCGCTCCTGGAGTGGCCGCGGCTCGAGGTGAGTGGACTGCCCCTCGGCGGCGATCTCATCGACCGGTTCCTCGGGCAAACCGACGAGATCTTCGTCTTCGAGGAGGACTATCCGTACGTCGAGGACCTGCTGCGCAACCACGCGGTCGGCGTGGCCGTGCACGGGCGGCGGGACCGGACGATCTCGCTGACGGGCGAGCTCAGCGCCTCGCAGGTGCGCGATGTGCTCGGGATCGAGCGCCCGGCGGGCAAGGCCCCCGTGACGCTCGCGGTGCCGCCGCGTCCTCCGCGCTTCTGCGACGGCTGCGGCCACGTGGACGCCTTCGTGGCCCTCAAGGAGGCTCTCGGGCGCGCGGGGGCGGCCGGCACGCGGATCTTCGGCGACATCGGCTGCTACGCCATGGCCGCAGAGGCCCCCTACGACTCCATGCACGCTTGCGTCGAGATGGGCGCCTCCGTGGGCATGGCGCTCGGCGCCGCCTTCGCCGGTCTCCAGCCGGGGGTGGCGGTGATCGGCGACTCCACCTTCGTCCACTCCGGGCTCCCCGGCTTCACCTCCTTCGCCCGGGCCAGG
>JACPCX010000231.1:0-1799 GCA_016184305.1 Candidatus Rokuibacteriota bacterium
AAGCTCGAGGAGGCCATCCCCTGGCTCACGAAGGCCAAGCAGGCCAAACGCTACGAGCCGCGGCAGTTCCCCTTCATGAATCTCGGTCGGATCTACCTCACGCAGGGGCGCTGGTGGGAGGCGCTGCAGGAGTTCGAGGGCGCGGTCCGCGCCGCTCCGGAGGACATCGGAGCTCGGAAGGCACTGCATAGCATCCGCGCTCGCCTGAACTGACGCGGCCCGCATGTGCTCCCGCGACGAGATCCGCGTCGGAGTCTCGTTGTCCCTCAATGGGCCACGTGAGCCTGGTCACCCGGGCAGGTATCCCATGGGTCACGCGATGCGGCGGGGTCTCCTCGGGGAGGGCTCATGTTTCAGCCGAGCGGGTGACGGTAGACCTGTCTGGCCTCGTCATCCAGGGCGTCTCGTTCAGCCAGAACGTGCAGAAGGCCCTCGGGACGATCCTGCACCAGATGTCCACCGACCCGTCCGTCTACAAGGTCGAGCTCCTGTTCAGCTTCGAAGGAGTCAAGCGGGTGGATGTGCCGGAGGAGCGGATCCATCGGAGTTGACCGTGGCTGAGCGTGATCGAATCGCCGAGTTCAAGGAGGTGGCCGAGCTGATGCCGGACGATCACGCTCAGCCAGCGGGCCGAACGCCTTCACGCACTCCGTCAGGATGGGTTCGTCACGGAGGTCACGAGGCAGCTCGGGAAAGTGGGCAAGGAGCTTGTCCAGCGCATAGCCGACATTAACGGCAGTCCCCGCCCCACGCGACCGTGCGGCGGGAATGCAGGGCCCCCGAGAACGCCATGGTGCCCTCGGTCGACCGCCCGCCGCCCGACGAGCGCGTGGAAGTGAACATTGAGATTGACGTCACCCGCGCGCGCCCGAGCGCCGAGCGTTCCGCTTGACGGGCGGAGATCGGCGCGCCTACCCTGTCAACACGTCCACGGCTGCCGACGGGAGCGCACTATGCCCCAGGACCGGATCCCGGGACCCCCCTTTGCCAGAGTCGCCGACCTCGCCGAGATTCCCCCGGGGACGGGGAAGCTCGTCCTCGGGCCGTTCGACAAGCCCATCGCGCTGTTCAACGCGGGCGGCGAGCTGGTCGCCATCAACGCGGTCTGTCCTCACCGCGGCGGCCCCCGAAGCTCAGCGGCTCTGTCGTCGCCTGCCCATGGCATGGCTGGACCTTCGACGTGAGGGCCGGCCGGCCCGACCATCGCAGCGGCCATTCGGTCGCGACCTGCCAGGTGCGGCTCGCGGGCACCTCGGTCTACGTCGGGTGGCTCGAGCCATGACCAGGAGCCCGTGGGGACGCGAGTACGCTCGCCGGCCCAACGAGTACGTCTGGGGGCGCGAGCCGTCCGCCTTCGCGGGCCGGGTGAGCGCCTTGCTCCGCGTCGGCGCGCACGTGCTCGAGCTGGGCTGCGGGGAGGGACGGGACAGCGTCTTCTTCGCCACGCTGGGCTGCGACGTCACCGGCGTGGACCTCTCGGCGGCCGGCCTCGAGAAGGCCCGGCGGCTGGCGCGCGAGCACGGCGTCCAGGTGTGCTGGGTGCTCGGGGACGCCGCCCGCGGCGCCCTGCCCGACCCGTTCGACCTCGTCTACTCCTGCGGGGCCATTCACTATGTGCCCCGGCGTGAGCGGGCTCACCTCTTCCCGCGGCTCAAGAAGCTCACCGCGCCGGGTGGCCACCACGCCCATCTCGTCTTCACCGACCGCGAGATCTACGTGGAGAAGGGTGAGGTCATCGACTACTTCGCTCCCGGCGAGCTGGCTCAGGCCTACGCCGACTGGCTGATCGTCCGGCGCGA